>DPXH01000067.1:9089-11601 GCA_003527405.1 Candidatus Sediminicultor tertius
TAAATATTTATTTTATTCGCCTTATTTTAGAGTAGCCTTTATATCCTTAATAATATTAATATTTTTTATAATATTATTACCAAAAATAAAGAAGATAAAAAAAGGTAGTCGCCATTCTAAAAGAGATAGATATTAACCAAATCAGTAGAATTAATAATCATTGTTATGGCTTTAGTCTATCAAGCCTGATATCCTCGTAGGACAGTCGTCTCGCCTGTCAAGGATAAATTCCCGCTCCCCGATCAGGTCGAGGACAGGTTTCGCGGGATTGACAGAGACCGATATTTATATTATTTATATTATTAATAGAGTAGGGGAGGTAGGTTTATGAATGGGTTAAATTTAAGAAAACCTGCTGTCGCAGGCAGCTTTTATGCTGGTGATTCAAAATCTTTAAAAAGACAGATTGAAAAATGTTTTTTTCATAAAATAGGACCTGGTAAGATTACTTCGGTAAATCCAAAAAGGCAAAATAATATTATCGGATTAGTTAGCCCCCATGCAGGTTATATGTATTCAGGGCCTGTTGCAGCCCACGGCTTTTATGAAATTGCTTTAGATGGTAAACCCGACACTATCATCGTATTAGGGCCCAATCACCGTGGCTTTGGGGAAGATATTTCTATTATGGCGGAAGGAAAATGGGAAACGCCCTTAGGAGAAATTGAAATTGATACGGATATTGCAGAAAAAATTATAAAATATTCTAAAATAATTAGAAATAATGAAAAAGCTCATCAGTATGAACATTCTATAGAAGTCCAATTGCCCTTTATTCAGTATATTTTCGGCAATGACGTTAAATTTGTACCAATTTGCATGACTCGCCAGGATATTAATACAGATATAGATATAGCCCAATCGGTTTGTTCTTCTGTAGTCGAAAAAGACGTGTTAATAGTTGCCAGCTCAGACTTTACCCACTATGAACCGCAAGAATATGCTGAAAACGTTGATAAACAAGCAATAAACGCCATTCTTGAATTCAATCCCAAGAAACTATACGATATGATTTATCGACAGAATCTAACTATGTGTGGTCCCGGCCCGATTACTGTAATGCTTATTGCTTGCAAAACATTGGGTGCAAAAAAAGCAGAATTGTTAAAATATGCTACTTCGGGTGATGTTTCGGGAATGTATGACCAGGTAGTTGGCTACGCCTCTATAGCCATTAGAAAATGATGCATATAAATAAAATATAACTATAAATATTCTAAAAATACTATAATAATATTTTAAGGTTATATAGTATAAATCGCCCAATATGAATAGACATTAGTTCAAAATCAATATTTTTTTGTATAAAGTATTACTTTTAAAGTAGGGGTCGGATTTATCCGACCCGTTTCTTTTCTTTGTCATTCCCGCAGTTCTATTGTCATTCCCGCGAAAGCGGGAATCTATATTCCGGGATAAACCCAAAATGGTATAAAAATTCATCGCAATCAGTGCTAAGTATTACTTTTAACATTTAAATGTATTGAGGAATAATAACATGATAGAGTCTTATAAATTCGGAGAAATCATAATCAACGGGAAAAAATATCGTTCAGATCTTATTATTTTCGAAGATTACATTTACGACAGTTGGTGGAGAAAAGAAGGGCATAATCTCTGTATTGACGATATAAAGGAAATAATAAATATAAAACCGGAAGTATTAATTATTGGGACAGGTTATTTCGGATTAATGAAGGTGCCAAAAGAATTAATAGAAAATATAAAATCATCTGGTATCAAACAAGTAATTATAAAAAAAACCGGAGATGCGTGTACCGAATATAATAAACTTTATAAAAAGAAAAACGTAATTGCTGCTTTTCATTTAACCTGCTAATTATTTTTCTGTCATTGTCATTGCGCATTTTCGAAGAAAGTTAACAATCTTATTATTCCTTTATATCTTCCTATTATAATTAATTACTCAGAAAAAATTGGGGAAATATAGTAAAATATAGTTTACTATACATAAGATATATTATAGGACGTTGTAAATTTACAAAAAAATACAAAATTCTCCGAACCCTCCCTCTGTCATTGCGAGGAGCGTAGCGGCGCGGCAATCCCATAACTTCCTTATGTTATTCGCAGTACCTTTTTGCCATTCTCACTCTCTCTATGTCATTCCTGCTTCCCTTTACGTCATTCCCGCACCCCATTTGTCATTCCCGCGAAAGCGGGAATCTATTATTAAGTGTCCCTTCCTTCTGTCATTACGAGGAGCGTAAAGACGCGGCAATCTCATTATTCCTTATTTCTTTAATATTATTTCCTGGTATATTTTTTGGCCAGAATCTTTATCTTGTATTTCACTTTCTCTGTATCCCTGTTTTTTTGTAGGGGCATAATAAATTGTGCCCATTATTTACATTTTACAATAATATTTTCCTATTCTATGCATTTATATACAAATTTAATGAATAAATCTTTCTTATTTTATAACATCTCTAAATACCATAAAATAATGAAAATTCGCCAAAAATCTGCAAACCCTTACAAACAAAGGCTT
>DPXH01000067.1:11953-14835 GCA_003527405.1 Candidatus Sediminicultor tertius
TTTGACTTGCCCCTTATGATTGTACCTATTTTGAAAAAGACCCCACTTAAAATCAAAATTTCGAGGTCTATATTTTCGTAGTCCAATAAAAAACTCCTGCTCTTCTAAGATAAGGGTTTTGGAAAATATTTGTTCTATTTGATTAATGCATAATATTTATTTTGAAATTATTTTAATTAATAATCATTTTTTATCAATTCGTTTCTAATAATATTAATTGCTTCACTGAATCTTTTCTTTTCAAACCTAAACTTTTTTTCTATTGCTGGTGCAATAAAATTTATAAATCTATTGTATACAATATCTGACTCATCAGGGTCAAAAACCCAAAAACGTCTAATTCTGGAAGCTCCAATTGAACTCAATCCAAATAAGTATCTGAAAAACAAATCACTCTCTCTTAGAGAATAACCACATATGAAGATATTTTCGGCCTCTGAAAGCTCCAAAGCTGCACGCTTCCAAATCAACGAGATATCCCTATAATATTCTGTTTTACTCCAAGTTGGAGGAACTATATATGGTTCAGATTTTATTTCTTTATCACAACATTTAAGACCTGAAGAAATTAATTTAGATGCAAGATCCAAATTAACAAATTTGAGATCCTTTAAAAAAAGGTATTGGTATTTTCCAAAAAATTCACTAAGGCTCCAGAAAGAGATCTTTCCGCATACTTGACACTTTACCCAATTTGAGGAACCATGTAATTTTAGTAAAAGAGGACCTCTTTGATTTTTAATTTCAGGTAAGCCATAATTAACAGATGAATTATAAGAGTTTAAAGCATAATCTAATGCTAAATCATAATTGAAAGTAATTACTGAACATTTATTTTGTGGTAAACCGCTTTCATCTAATTCTTTCATTAGTTTAACTAAAGCTCCATAATTTTCATTTGGATATACTTTTTCACTATGAACTGGAAATTCAATGGTTTTTTCTAAAGTTATAAAGATAAAACGTTTAATAGTTTTCAAAAGCGATTCAGCTTCCTCTTTAGATATATTCGGAATTTTATCCAATAATTTACCCATTTCTAAAGCAGCAAATAGATTTTCAATATTATCAAGATCAATTTTAACAGCGTAATGAATTGGCTTCAGATCTGAAATAGTTTTAAATATACGATCAAAGTCCTTCTTATACTCACCTTTTATCTTATCTAAATCTAATAAATCCTTTGCCTTATCTAAAAAATCATCCATTAATGGAGCCCCTGCTTCTTTAGAAGCTCCAGCTCCTAAAATAAAAATGTTTTTACTCATTATTTTCTACTAACTTTTAATATTTCTTTTACAATGTCTTGAAAATTAAATAAACGACGGTAACTAGAGCTATTTTTAGTTACAAATGTTGTTTTTTCCTCTTTCCACCATTTATCATCTTTTTCTTCTCTAAGACGTAAATATTTTCGGTGTGGAATCGAATCTTTAGGAAGTAAGTTATCTAATTCTTTTCCAACCCTTGTAATAAAATCTTTTGCCTCTTCATTCTTTAAATAACCTTCATTCGCAAATGAAATCTTTTCATCGATTTCTTTTAAAATATTTTCAAGCTTATTAATTATGTCATTTCTAGTTTTATCCATTCTAAACACCTCCAGAAATATCCTTTTTTCAAACATTAATATCTAATAAATAGTAATCTGAATTACACTTTTAATATTTTGAATGCTTTTTTAAAGCATTCCTCTTTTTCCTTTTGTTAATCGTTTGTAAATAATTTTCCCTCCCCTGCCCTTTTGGTTGATTAGGGCTATTATTTGCATGAAATAACCTCAATAAAAGATATTTTACTTTTTTATTTATCTTTAATTTTTTGTAAGAAAAAAATTTTTAATTGTTTTATGGTTTTTTAATATATAGTCTTTTCACCTTTTTGATATTCTTTATTTTATTAAAAATTTCTCTTGCAAAAAGACCCGCTAACATAAAAACAAAAGCTTGCCAATAATTATCTATAAATATTTGAGCAGAGTAAATTAAGTTAGGCTTTACCTTTACGGGATTGTCAAACAAATAGTAATCTTTTTTTTCTTTTATATCGTTGGGCAATGTTATTACAATGCTTACAGTAAGAGATAATAACTGGTTGCCGCTTCTTAAAGGGATAACATCCCAATTCCATTGCGTTTCTTCTCCTTTTAATATTAATTGTATTGGATTATTAAGTTTTTTAATTTTAAAATTATTTCCTTCTAAACGAACTTCCATAATAGTTCCGATATAAATTTCTTTAATTTTATCCTTAAATTTTTCTTCTATTAGGCTTTCTGTAAATTTTTCGGTAATATTAACTTTTATTCTTTCTTTTATGCCTACCCTCATTTCCTCTGGAATATTGGGGAGTATTTCTCCTTTAACTAATTGTGACGGAGGTGCAACTCTTTCAGGTAACAACGCTGCTGGAAATGGTATTATTGAAATCAAAATAATAATAAGAATTATAAGAACTAAAAGTGATATTAGTATATATATATATTCTTTTTTTGTGCATTTTTCTAGCCTGTTTTATTTCTATATGGATATTTAATTAACTGTTATTTTATTTATGAGAAATTAAAATAAATTTCTCATTATTATGTAAAAAGTCTATATTCATTATACGACAAATCTTTTAAAAACCCTCTTTTTTTAAAAAAACTTATATAAAGCCCCCTGCCCTTCTAAGGTAAAGATTCCGGAAAGTTTTCTAGATGTTTGGGGTTAGGTTTCAACGTTTAACAAACTATAATTTCTTAAAATATTATAAAAGCGAAATAAAAATCTATCTTCTGCCATATTCATATCATTTAAGAAGACATTCGGAATCTGGACCCAGACCTCTTATGAAAAATTAGAAAAAGTTTCCGAATTATTAAGCTAGTGCCTTGTTAAATA
>DPXH01000174.1 GCA_003527405.1 Candidatus Sediminicultor tertius
ATTTTTGATGAGGCAATTCGTCCTGTTGCATTATAATAATTAAAAAGTATAATAATATAAGTATAATTTGTAGAAAGATAGGAACTAGTTGATGAAGTGGTATATTACCAAAAGATTATTAATGTTAATTCCAGTACTATTAGGAGTCTCTATCCTTGCCTTTTCTTTAATTCGTTTAGCCCCCGGTGACCCGGCAGTAACTATAGCCGGACAACATGCTTCTCCTCAGGTTATCAGTGCCATCAGAGAAAAATACGGGTTAGATAAATCCCTTACTACTCAATATTGGATCTGGCTTAAACAGGTTTTACATGGAGATTTGGGACGTTCTATAGTTTCGAATGAATATGTAGCTAAAGAGATATTGGAAAGATTCCCTAATACAATTGAGCTTACCCTGCTTTCTATGATTTTTGCTATAACCATCGGTTGTATTGCCGGAATTATTTCTGCCTCACGGCAGTATTCGGTTTTTGATTACAGTTTTATGGGACTCGCTATCTTCGGGGTGTCGATGCCCGTTTTCTGGTTGGGAATTATGCTGATGATGATTTTTGGGGTATATCTGAGGTGGCTGCCTATCAGTGGTCGGATAAGCATGATGATTTCTTTCCAGCGAATTACCGGTTTTTACCTGTTGGACAGTCTTATTACCGGCAATTTTGCAGCATTTTTCAGTTCGCTTCGTTATTTAATCTTACCTTCTGTTGCTCTGTCTACTATCCCCATGGCAACCATTGCCCGTGTAACCAGGTCAAGTATGTTGGAAGTATTAAGACAGGATTTTATCAGAACAGAGAGGGCTAAAGGATTATCTGAGAAAATGGTAGTCTATAAACATGCGGTAAGAAATGCTATGATTCCGGTGATTACCGTAATCGGATTGAATTTCGGTTTGCTGTTGGCAGGTGCAATCTTAACCGAAACTGTCTTTTCCTGGCCGGGAATCGGAAGATATGTGGTTAACGCAGTAAATATGAGAGATTATCCCGTGGTACAGGGATGTGTATTGTTTTTTGCTTTAATGTTTGTCATTGTGAATCTAATAACTGATATTGTTTATGTTTATATTGACCCAAGAATTCATTACGGATAGGAAAAAAATGGAAAGAACAAGAGAAACAAAATCTCAGGAATTAATTAGAAGATTAAAATATAACAAATCAGCAGTTTTTGGTCTGGCAATTGTGGTTATACTAATTTTATGTGCCATTTTTGCTGATTATATTGCTCCCAATAGCCCTACTCCTTCTCCTCCGGAACTTTTCAAGGCTTTAAAACCGGGATTCTGGAGTGAAGATGGAATAGAAGAAATGCCCTTAGGAGCTGATGGCCTGGGGAGATGTGTTTTAAGCAGAATTCTTTACGGAGCCAGAGTCAGTTTAACTGCCGGTTTTGTAGCAGTAGGAATTGCCATGATTTTAGGTATAGCTTTTGGAACTGTAGCTGGTTACTATGGCGGATGGGTAGATGCAGTTGTTATGAGGATAGTTGATATTATGTTTGCCTTTCCAGCATTGTTACTGGCTATTGTAATTGTCACTGTTCTGGGTCAGGGATTGGATAAGGCAATGATAGCTATCGGTATAGTCTATACTCCTCAGATGGCCAGGATTATCAGAAGCTCGGTACTCTATATTAAAGAGATGGAATATATCGAAGTCCAAAAAGCAATCGGGTCGAGTGATGCAAGGATTATCTTTCGTCATGTCCTGCCCAACAGTATAGCCCCGGTTATTGTATACGGCACCCTGATGTTAGCTACTGCTATTTTAGACTGTGCAGCTCTTGGCTTTTTAGGGTTAGGCGCTCAACCTCCCATTCCGGAATGGGGTGCTATGCTCTCTAAAAGCTACTCTTATATTGTAAGTGGTGCATGGTGGGCAGCAACTTTCCCCGGAATAGCGATATTATTATCTGTTATAGGTCTCAACTTATTGGGAGACGGTTTACGGGATATTTTAGACCCCCGGCTTAAAACTTAATGGTAGTACATGGGACGGTTCTCCGTTCCTCTAAATTTACAAGATTAGGAAAAAGTAAGACAAGATATGAAAACATTACTGGAAATAAAAAATTTAAAAACTCATTTTTTTACCCATGAAGGAACAGTGAAAGCGGTAGACGGAGTTAGTTTTAAAATTAACCAGGGAGAAACTTTAGGAATTGTAGGAGAGTCCGGAAGTGGTAAGAGTGTCACCGCCTTGTCGGTCATGAGATTAATTCCTCATCCTCCGGGGAAAATTGTAGGAGGAGAAATATATTTCGAAGGCAAGAACCTTTTGAAGTTAGATGATAATGAAATTAGAAAGATGAGAGGTAAGAAAATATCTATGATCTTCCAGGAGCCTATGACTTCCTTGGACCCGGTATTCACTATCGGTCATGAAATTGGGGAAGTCATCCAATTACATCAGGGATTAAACAAAGAAGAGACCAGAAAAAAGTCTATAGAGATGTTAAAGATTGTAGGGATGCCGGATGTAGAGAAGAGAATAGATAATTACCCTCATGAGTTATCCGGGGGAATGAGACAGAGAGTGATGATTGCCATGGCTCTATCCTGTAATCCCACCTTACTTATTGCTGATGAACCTACCACCGCCCTTGATGTTACCATTCAAGCTCAGATTTTAAGATTAATTAATGATTTAAAAAATAAGTTTGGGGCATCAGTGATGTTAATAACTCATGATCTGGGAGTAATCGCTGAAATGTGTGATAAAGTAGCGGTAATGTATGCCGGGCATATTGTAGAATATACTGATGTATATACTCTTTTTAATAATCCTCTCCACCCTTATACCAAAGGGTTAAGTAAATCAATACCCCGAATGGATGTTGAGACGGAACATCTTGATGCAATTCCGGGTATAGTCCCCAATCTCCTTGATTTACCCTCAGGATGTCCATTTCATCCCAGATGTGATTTTAGTTTTAAAAGATGTGTTGAAGAGATGCCGGAACTGTTAGAGATAGAAAATTCTCATCTGGTAAAATGTCATTTAGTCAAGAAGAGAGTAAGGAGCAAATAAGCAGAATGGAAAAATTGGTAGAAGTTAAAAATTTAAAAAAATGGTTCTGGATAGGAAAATCACCTTTAGGCAAAAAAAAAGCGGTTAGAGCAGTAGATGATATAAGTTTTTATATAGAGAAGAAAAAAATTCTTGGTCTCGTAGGAGAATCGGGATGCGGAAAGACTACCTGTGGGAAAACTATATTACGTATATTAGACCCGACAGAAGGTAAAGTATATTTTAATGGTCAGGAAATAACTAATTTAAGAAAAAAAGAGATGCTAAAAATTAGAAAAAAAATGATGATTATCTATCAGGACCCCTTTGGCTCTCTTGATCCCAGAATGACCATAGGAACAACCATTGCTGAACCGATGGAAGTACACAAGATTGGTTCTAAAAAAGAACAAGAAGAGAGGGTAATTGAGATTATGGGAAAGGTTGGTCTTCTACCAGACCAGATAAGCAGATACCCTCACGAATTTAGCGGCGGTCAAAGACAGAGAATAGGGATCGCCAGAGCTTTAGCCACTAACCCGGAGTTTATAGTTGCCGATGAATGTGTATCCGCTCTGGATGTCTCTATTCAAGCCCAAATTATCAATTTATTACAGGATTTACAGAAAGAATTTGGACTTACCATTTTATTTGTAGCTCATGATTTAAGTGTAATAAAACATATTTGTGATAGAGTCGCAGTGATGTATTTAGGTAAGATAGCAGAGACTGCTCCTAAAAAAGAATTATTTAGCAGCCCTAAACATCCCTATACCCAGGCATTACTTTCTGCTATACCTATCCCCAATCCTAAGCTTAGGAAAAAAGGTCAGATTTTGATGGGCGATGTTCCCAGCCCAGTAAATCCTCCTTCCGGATGTCGATTTCATACCAGATGCCCTTATGTAAAAAATGTATGCAAAGAAGAAGAGCCGGAATTGAAGTGTTCCGAAAATAATCACTATGTAGCCTGCCATCTGTTTTCCTAAATAATTAGATAAAAAAGGTTATGCTCTTGCATCTTTTCCCTGCTTTCCTTTAATTTATTTTCTTTCTCTTTCTTAACTCAATACCCAATATGAACTTATTCTGATTCTCGGTTTCTATTCTCTTCACGAGATACGATTTTTGCTATAAGTTCCACGCTACTCTTCACGCGATACTCGATAGCAATACGCAATACGAAAATCGGTTTGTATTTTTAGTGAAAAAATGGTATAATTTAAAAAAATAAAAAGATGGGAAGTGAGTAGCGGGTTTAAAAAATCCCAAGAAATGTTTAAAATCGGTGATAAAGTATCTCATCCTTCCTTTGGAGTTGGAGACGTTGAAAATATAGAAGAAAAGAAAGTATTGGGGCAAAAAGAAAAATACTATATTTTAAAATTAATGGTAAACGAAATGACTTTGATGGTTCCCGTTAATAAAGCTGAAGAAATTGGTTTAAGGTATATTATTGACCCTGAAACTGTACCAGACGTTTTAAACGTATTAAGACATAGGATGGATGATGAAATGGATGAAAATTATAAGCAGAGGATAAGATCTCAAACAGAAATGGTCGATAGTGGAGATATATTAAAAGTAGCTCAGGTAGTAAAAAATTATACTCATCGAGATACCGTAGAAAAACTATCTTCCACGGAACGCGGTTTATACGAGAGAGCTCGCAAGATTTTGGTGGGTGAAATTAGTGCTGCTTGTAATATTGAAAAAAATAAAGCTAAATTTATAATCAAAGAAGCAATTAGCAACAGGGATAGAAAGAGTCACACAAAGAGTCATTAAAAGTTATAAGTTTT
>DPXH01000116.1 GCA_003527405.1 Candidatus Sediminicultor tertius
CCCTAAAATCAGGATCACGAGTTGAATAAATAGTAACCATTTTTACGAAACTCAGTTCTTCATTCTGTTTAATTTTATGTGTAGAAGATGAAAAAATCTTCCTTCGTTGGCTTCCTACTCCCTCTTTTACTTCTAATATCTTGCTATTCAAATAGAAACGGTGTTTTGCAGCAATAACAAGACCAATATCCGATTCCTGAGTCCTGGAAGTCATTGAGATAATCCCTTCAGAAGAAAATCGTAATCTTCCTTCTTTAAAATGCTGCACGCCACTATTGGTAACCTGACCATTAATTCCTGAACAAATTTCAATAGCTCCAGAATAATTAAGGGGGATAATCTTTACCTTTAGGGCAGCAAAATGTAGATTTTTAAGAGAAACAAATCTTTCAAAGGTCAATCGAGTTTTTTTACCATTTGGACTTTCCCATTCAATATTCCTTATAAGCTGCCCATCTTTAATATTAAGTTGTCTTTGATATGATAAAATCTTCCCTGTCTTTAAATCAAATTTTTCACCATCTAATTTTAAATCTATATTTAACCAATCAGGAATATTAGCTAATTCTGTCACTTCTCCTGGGAATTTATCGAACAAGCCAGCGACATAACATCCTCTTGTTTCTTCTCGATAAGTTTCTTCTGTTGCTGCTCTTACTCCCATATAACCATTGCTAAGAGTGAAGATTGTTTCATATTTTCCTAAATACGCTGGTTGAAAATCGGTTTCTCCTACTATCCAATTTCGGTATTCATTTTTCCCAATATTATATTTAATTACCATAAATAACTCCTATCTTTTACAAAAATTAAAGAAATCAATTAAATAGGAAATTGGTGCTAAATTTATCCCTTTATCCCACTGAAACTTATTCCTTCTACAAAATAACGTTGAAAAACAATAAAGAGAATTATAATCGGTAAAGCAGAAATAATTGCTCCTGCCAGGATTGGCCCCCAATCAAAGGCTCCTGAGGCATAAGTATTTTTAAAACTTAATAATCCAATAGTTAAGGTAAACTTGTCCATCGGAGAAGTTAAAACTACCAGAGGCCAGAAAAATTCATTCCAGACTCCCTGAAAGGTCAAAATGGTAAGTGCTCCCAAGGCAGGTTTTGCCAGGGGTAGCATTATTTTTGCGAAAATTTGATAAGTACTGGCACCATCAATCCGAGCAGATTCTTCCATTTCCCTGGGTAAACCTTCAAAAAATTGTTTCATTATAAAAACAGCGGTAGCACCAACTAACCCTGAAATAATTAATCCGGTAAAGGTATTTAAAAGACTTCCGCCCCCAAATAGTTTAGTGAAACCAAAAATGCCATCCCGTAATACCAGATAATTTGAAATAAAGGTTACCTGTCCGGGAACCATCATGGAAAAAAGTATTAAAACAAATAGATAATTTCTGCCATAAAATTTAAGTCTGGCCAAAGCATATCCAGCCATTGAAGCAAATATTAGAGTGGTAATGACCTTTACTATGGTTATAAAGAAGGAATTATAGATCCAGGTCGTAAAAAGCCGCTTCCCGGTACTACGACTATAATTTTCATTAAAAACTCTGAAATGATTATGAAAAATGTAAGGGATGACTCCACCCACTAAATTATTCCAGCTTTGCACCATGCCTAAACGCTCTATCCGATTTGGGGAAAAAGTAGCTTTTTTAAATTTAACTTTGTATGGAACAACTAAATCTATCGGTAATTCGTCAAAGTCTTTTTGGCTGGAATTCACTATACTTATTTTATAACTAACCTGAGTGCCATTCTTAACTGAAGTGCGACTAATCTCTTCAATTAATTTAATTTCAACAAAATCAGCAGTAAACTCTTTATCTAAATCTAAGGCAGCTCTCCCTGCTCCTTTAAATCTTTTTGGAATAATTGCTTCGGGGGGTATAATTTCAACTCCCGTCGGATATTTATAAGTAATCTGCAAAGAAACTTCGTGACCGGACTTCAATTCGCCAAAAAAACCACCAGCTCCTCCTTGTCGGGCAAGTATATAAACTCCAATCCAATTTTTCAGTGATAACTGCTCAGTTTTTAGAGTAGGTGGCCATTTACTGGGATTATCTTTTAAACTCGACATCGCTCCAAAGAGAAAAGTCCCCATGAAAAGTACGGAAAATAGTAATAAAATTAGATAGATTGCTCCCACATTCATCCAGCGCCGACGTTTAATTTTTAGATTTATATCATTAGTATAATTCTGTTGAATTTTCATTAATCTCTTAATCCTCTTCCTTCTCCGGAAAATACTTTCTGGATCAGAACTACAGTCAGGGTTAAGACTGCTAAAATAATGGCAGCAGCACTAGCCATACCTACTTTCGGGGCAGAAGCACCTGGAAATGCACTCTGATATACATAATAAGCCAGGGTTATTGTAGACTCTAAGGGTGCTTGATTACCTATAATTTTAACTTGATCAAACATCTGCAAGGTACCGATTAAGCCTAAGGTAACTACTAAAAAAGTTATATGTTTGAGTTGAGGAACAGTAATGTACCAGAATTTTTGCCAACCTTTAGCGCCATCTACCTCAGCAGCTTCATATAACGCCTTAGGAATACCCTGTAACCCGGCTAGATACAGTATCATAAACGTAGGAACAGTAGTCCAGATATTTAAGATCATTATTGCGCCCAGGGGTCGTGGAAAAGCAAAGGGACCTGCCCAGAAAGGAACTTTTTCCCTTGTATTTAACCAAAATATATCGACTGCTTTTGCCTCGATTGGTTTAATAATACCAAAATCTTTAAATACATAGGTAATAATGGAAGCTAAAATAATAGATAGAATAATATAACTGGGTTCAAGATATTCAACTTGCCTCCCCCTTAATTTTTCTTTAAACACTAATAAAAATTGTATCCCTGCCAAGAGTGCTAGAAAAACTCCTATTGTTAAACCATACTGATGAAGTAGGGTTAAAAGATAGTTTATAACCCCTTTTCTTTGAAACATCCACATAAAAATTAGAGTAATAACGATACTGGAAGTAACGCTGGGCATATAATAAGCTGTCCTGAAATATTTAATACCTCTAATCTTCTGATTCATAACTACTGCTAAAAGTAATGCAAATATTGTCTGTAGAGTAGTAACAATAATAGCAAAGGTTAGTGAATTCCTCAGGGCTCTGGTAAATAAATGTTCTTTAAAAAGATTTATATAATTCGTAATGCCAACCCAATTAGGTATGGAAAAAAGATCGTAATCAGTAAAACTAAAATATAAAGACCTAATAAAAGCATAACTAAAAAATACTATAAATCCAAATAAAAAAGGAGATAAAAGAACATAAGGAGCTGTTTTTTCTTTTAAGGAGCTCCATCTATTTTCCATTCTTTTTACCTCCATTTATTATTCTAAATTTATCTTAATCTTAATAAAAATGCAAAAAATTAATAAATGAAATAAAAAGGGGAAGAGACAATTCTCCCCCCCCTTTTTTTTATTAGCGCCTATTATTTCATTAACTCATCTAATTGTTCCTGGGCTATCTCTAATGCTTCATCAACTGTCTTTTGCCCACTCATTACCTCAGATAAAGCCACATTAATCGGATCCATCCATTGGCCTCCATATTCTTTGAACTTAAATGGCTTTACATTCCCTGCAGATGCTCCCAGAAAAACTATTTTATTGGCTTGCGCTTCTGGTGTATCTTTTTCAAAATAAGGATTATCAGCTAAAGCCTTACGACTGGGTATAGCCAAACCTCGCTCTAAAACCCATTGCTGAGCAGCTGGACTGGTTAAAGCTTCCATTACTTTAAAAGCGGCATCTTTATTCTTGGAATTTGCATTTATCCCCCAGGCTACAGTATAAATGAAATTACCTGGTTGGCCAGTTCTGGGGTTTTTAGGTAAAAAAGTAACCCCATATTTTAAATTAG
Source organism: Candidatus Sediminicultor tertius (assembly GCA_003527405.1). Taxonomy (GTDB): domain Bacteria; phylum Atribacterota; class Phoenicimicrobiia; order Phoenicimicrobiales; family Phoenicimicrobiaceae; genus Sediminicultor; species Sediminicultor tertius. Next base: position 3,910 of record DPXH01000116.1, read on the forward strand.
GGGCATTATCCCTTAAGAAACCAAGAACCCAGGCACCCTCTAAAGCAGCAGCCACCTTTTCAGTGGTAAGGGCACCGCCACCCCAACCTTGACCAATATCAGCTGGCATAACTCCTAAGCCTTTTTCTTTTAATCCTGTATACCAGTTAAATGCTTCTTTAAAAGCTGGGTCCATAAGATTAGTTTTACCGTCTACAAAGGGTTCCCAACCAGCAGCATAGGCAAATGCTCCAAATCTGGCAAATTCAGGTGCTAAGCATAAACCAGTTACTTCACCTCCAAAATGTTTTACCAATTTCGAAAACTTATTTTCTAAATCGTCCCAGGTATCCTTTTCATCGGGGTATGATACTCCTGCAACATCAAAAAGGTCTTTATTGTAGACTAAGGCAAGGGAATTAAAGTCTTTAGGAATGCCATATACCTTACCATCAAAAGTAAAGGCATCTAATAAGGAAGGAATTATATCATCTTTGCTTAAGACGGCTGATTTAGCTAAATAATTATCCAGGGGTTCCACTTGACCTGCTTTAATTATATATTCTGCCCAGAAGATATCCATATAAAACAGATCTCCAGCTGTTCCAGCAGAAAGAGAATTAATTAAATTTTTCTGAAAATCATCAACAATTGGTTCATAAACTGCTGTAATTCCTTTGTCAGCTAATTCAGGCACCACAAACTTATTAATTAATTCTTCTACGATAGACTGGTCGGTTCCACCCCAACCTACGATTCTTACCTCAGTTTCCGCCATGCTTACAGCAGAAAAAACAAGTAGCATGGTTACGATTAATAAAATACTTAAACCTTTTTTCATTTTTCTCCTCCATAAATTTTATTTTCAAAATTACTGAGCAAGTATACATCTGTAACAATTTTTACAGCATCTATCCCCTCCTTTCATTTTTTAAATTTACTCTCGAGCGTTTCTTTAAGTTGTCTATCTAATTTATTAATATTAACTGCGCTACAGGAATCTCTAATTATCAATTTTGGTTTTAACAAATATTTTTTTTGTGTTTCTTCTCTCTTAAATTTATTTATAATTAGTCTCACAGACCATTTCCCCATGGCAATAGCGTTCTGTCCAATAGTAGTCAATCTTGGCTCGATATAGTTGCCTATACTAATATTATCGAATCCAATAATGGACATATCCTCGGGTAAATTAAAACTTTTTTCTTTAAAGGCCCGAATGGCTCCTAAAGCCATTAAATCACTGGCAACAAAGATAGCAGATGGAAGTTCTTTTAATTTCATTATCTCTTTAGCACATTGATAACCACTATTTTCAGTAAAATTTCCTACAAAAATTAGCCCTTCGTCATATACCCCTTTATCCTTTAAATAATCACGATAAGCATTTAATCTTTCCCAGGAAACCTGAGCATTACGATGGCCATTAATTATAGCAATTTTTCGATGACCGAGCCTCCATAAGTAATCTAAGGCTTCAAAAACACCTAATTTATTATCAGTACCAACAAAATTAGCATTTTCGCCTTCTACGTAAGTATCAATAATTGAAATAGGGAAAGGAGAATTTTTAATTTCCTTAATATGGGGGTCATCGAGACGTAAGCCNNACCATTTCCCCATGGCAATAGCATCCTGTCCAACGGTAGTTAACCTTGGCGTGGAATAATCTCCTATAGGGATATTATCAAACCCTACGATAGACATATCTGTAGGTAAATTAAAACCATTTTTTTTAAAAGCTCTCATGGCTCCCAATGCCATCAAATCACTGGCAATGAAAACCGCAGTTGGTAGTCTTTCTAACTTTATTATCTTTTCTGCGCATTGGTAGCCGCTATCTTCGGTAAAATCCCCTGTAAAAACCAATCTTTCATCATAAACTTCTCTTTCTTTCAAATAATCTCGAAAAGTATTTAATCTATCCCGGGAAACCTGAGCATATTTATGACCATTAATCATAGCTATTTTGCGATGACCAAGTTTCCATAAATAATCCAAGGCTAACCGGACACCCATTATGTTATCAGTACTCACAAAATTAACATTTTCACCTTCTATATAGGTATCAATAATTGAAATAGGAAAAGTAGAATTTTTAATTTTCTTGATATGGGGGTCATCTAATCGTAAGCCGGTGAATATTGCTC
>DPXH01000173.1:0-2327 GCA_003527405.1 Candidatus Sediminicultor tertius
ACAATGTAGAGACCTTGAGAAACGTATATATGGCAGAAAAAGGTAAGGCAGTTACCAGAAGGGTGCTAACCTGCATAGGAGAAGTAAAAAAACCGAGTATCATAATTGCGCGAATTGGTACTTCTTTCCGGGAAATTATAAATCTCTGTGAACCTACCATAGAAAATTTTGTAGTCATTGTGGGGGGACCTATGATGGGCAAGGTAGTCTTTGACCTTGATACACCGGTAATTAAAACTACCACCGGGATTCTGGTTTTACCGAGGGACCATCCCTTAGTTTTGAAAAAGACTTTAAGAATTGAATATATTATCAAGCAAAGCAAAGCTGCCTGCTGTCAATGCAGTTATTGTACCGACTTATGCCCTCGTTATTTATTAGGTCACGAGCTTTATCCTCATAAGATTATGAGACAGATAAACTTTGGACTCGATCTTCCGTATGAAATAATTCAAAATGCCTTTTTATGCAGTGAATGCGGGCTTTGCGAGGTTTTCGCCTGTCCGATGGAGTTATCCCCTCGCATTATAAATCAAAAAATTAAGGAAAATCTTCTGGCAGCCGGTTATCAGCCCAAGTTTTCGGGGAAAGAAGAAAATCCAAGAGAGATGAAAGAATATAGAAATATCCCCAGTTCGAGGATTAAAAATCGTTTGAGATTAGATAAGTATGATGAAGACGGTCGACGCCCACTGCCAGTCATAGAAACTGATCCCGATCAGGTGGAGATTTTGCTCAAACAACATACGGGTGTTCCTTCGGAACCTGTAGTTAAAATTGGTGAACAAGTAAATGAGGGTGACCTTATTGCGGAAATTCCCAAGGGAAAATTAGGTGCCCGGTTACACGCAAGTATTAAAGGCAAGATAACTTATATTGACGAGGAAAGGATTATTATTAAAAAATAATAATGGAAGATAGGTAAGATATGGATATAATCGTTCTCGGAGTATTAGAATTTAATAGCATAGCAGTAGGAATAAAGGCTTTAGACGGTATAGTAAAAGCTGCCTCGGTGAAAGTAATAGATGCAAGGACGATCTGTCCGGGGAAATTTGTAGTTCTTTTTAGCGGTGATGTGGCGGCAGTCGATGCTTCTCTTAGCGCTGGCAAGGAAATTGGAGAAGGCTACATAGTTGACGAATTATTTATTCCCAATTTACACTCTCAAATTATTCCGGCAATTATCGGCACAGTTGAATGTAAAATTTGGGATGCTGTGGCCGTAGTAGAATCTTTTTCGGTAGTTGCCAGTATTGAAGCTGCCGATATAGCTGCTAAGACGGCCAATGTTTTAATTAGCGAGATTAGATTGGCTGTGGGGATGGGCGGTAAATCCTATATTAAAATGATAGGGAATATACACGAGGTGGAAGCCGCAGTTAAGTCAGCAGTAAAGATTATAGGTGACAAAGGTCTGCTTTGCAAAGAGGTCATTATCCCCAACCCTCATCCGGAGATTAAACCTTATTTTATTTATTAAGGATAAAACAGAAATTTACACATAGGTGGTAAATTATGGAAATAAACGAAAAAGATTTGAAATTAATAATTGAAAGTGTGCTTGACAAATTAGAAAGCACTAAAGGCGATAAAAAAATATTCGATAATTCGTTAAACATATCTTCTTCCGGTCAGGATGGTATTTTTCAAAAAGTAAACGCTGCTGTCGATGCTGCTGAAGCTGCTCATCTCGAGCTGGTGAAATTAACGCTCGAAAAACGTAGAGAAATAATTCGAAGCATACGCAAAACAATTATGAGTAATCTGGCAGAAATTTCCAAATTGGCTGTAGAGGAAACAACTTTTGGCAGAGTGGAAGATAAGATTGAAAAAAATAGATTAGCTGCTTTAAAGACGCCGGGGGTGGAAGACCTCGAACCTACAGCTTATTCCGATGATAATGGAATGACCTTAACGGAGCGGGCAGCTTACGGGATTATCGGCTCTATTATCCCCTCTACTAACCCTACTTCCACAGTTATTAATAATGGAATAAGTATGATCGCCGGTGGGAATTCGGTAGTTTTTAATCCTCATCCAGCAGCAAAAAAAAGTTCCTGCTTTACTGTTTCCTTGATCAATCAGGCGATTGTAAAAGCCGGGGGTCCTCCCAATGTTCTGTGTGCTATTGGTAATCCGACTATCGATTCAGCCCAAACTTTAATGAAACATCCTAAAATTAGATTATTGGTAGTAACCGGGGGTCCGGCGGTAGTTAAGACAGCTATGAACAGTGGTAAAAAAGTTATCGCTGCTGGTCCCGGAAATCCTCCTTGTGTGGTTGATGAAACCGCCGATTTAGTTAAGGCCGGCCTTGATATTGT
>DPXH01000173.1:2715-5123 GCA_003527405.1 Candidatus Sediminicultor tertius
CCGATAAATTAAAAGAAGAGATGATAAAAAATGGCGCTTATGAACTGAAAGGCGAGCAGATTGAGAAGGTTACTAAATTGGTAATTGCTGATCCGGGAAAACCCGGACATGAAGGAGCTTCGAACAAAGAATATGTGGGGAAAGATGCCAGTATAATAGCCCGAGATATCGGGTTAGACATCTCCGAACAGACCAAAATATTACTTTGTGAAGTGGACCGTTATCATCCATTGGTCTGGACCGAACAGCTTTTACCGGTGATTCCTTTAGTTCGTTTTAATAATGTTGATGAAGCCATAGATTTTGCAGTACAGTGTGAGCATAATTTTAGACATACTGCCTCTATTCATTCTAAGAATATTGCTAAACTTTCCAAGATGGCTAAATTGATGAACTGTTCTCTTTTTATAAAAAATGGACCAAATTATAGTGGTTTGGGATTCGGTGGTGCCGGTTATACTTCTTTTACTATTGCTACTCCTACCGGAGAAGGACTAACCCGGGCAAGAACTTTTACCCGGGAAAGACGTTGCGTTCTGGTAGGTTATTTTAGAATTGTCTAAAGTTAAATTAGTCGTTAGTGAATATAACCTAGCGTGGAGCGTACAGCGTTTAGCGTATAGGTGTGGGTAATAAGTGTAAGGAAAATACAAAATACAAGATTAGAGCTGCAAGTGGAAAGTTTTCAGTTCTCGGTTTTTAGTAAGTAGAGAGGCGTATTGCATACGCCTGTCTTACTAATAACTGGCAAGCTGGCAAAACGGGTAACTGGATAACTAATACATACGAGATACGAATTAGGGATTACGGAAAAAGGAAATTCCTGTACAATAAATTTAATTTCTATTTACCGAATATTTGGAGGTTAGAGATGAAATTAGGAAAAGTGATTGGTAATGTAGTTTGTACCCAGAAAGTAGAATCCTTTCAAGATATAAAACTATTATTGCTACAGCCTCTTAATGAAAAATTAGAAGAAATTGGTGATCCTGTAGTGGCTTGCGATACGGTTCAGGCAGGTATAAATGATATTGTTTTCTATGAAGGCGGTAGAGAAGCAGCTTTAGGACTTAAAAATTGGTTCAACCCTTCTGATCTGACTATTATGGGCATAGTTGATCAGGTAAATATTGGAGAGTAATTATGATTTTAGGAAAGGTAATCGGTAACGTAGTTTCCACTATAAAACTTCCGGTTTATCAAGGATATAAGATTTTAATCGTTCAACCTGTGAATGATAAAGAAGAGTCGCAAGGGGAAAGTGTTTTGGCTTTGGATACTGTCCAGGCAGGGGTGGGAGATACGGTCCTGGTGATTGATGAAGGGAATTCTTCCCGTCTGATTATGAATAACTCGACTGCCCCGGTTAGAACTATGATTGTAGGGATTGTCGACGCAATTAAATAAAGCTGATAGTAAGGTTAAATAAAATGACTGATAGTATAAATAACATAAATAGAATAAAAATTATTCGGAATGTAGTTAGTGGATTGTATTCTGCCACTACTCCCGAAAAAGCCCAACCCACTCCCAGTAATGTTCGGGATAAAGTGGGGTGTGTTGCTGTTGGTTCAGATCATGGTGGATTTGAGGCCAAAGAAATTATTAGAGATTATTTACGCACTATTGGGTATCGCGTTACAGATGTGGGAACTTTTAGTAAAGACAGTGTGGATTATCCCGATTTTGCTCTTAAAGTGGCCAAGAAGGTAGCCAGCGGGGAATGTGAAAGAGGGATTATGGTTGATGGAGCTGGAATTGGCTCTTCAATGGTCTGTAATAAAGTTAAAGGGGTAAGAGCGGCTCTATGTTATAACCAAAAAACAATTATAAATAGCAGAGAACACAATAATGCAAATGTTTTAACTTTAGGTGGCCCATTACATACTCCGGATGAATTACGCGAAATGGTGAAACTCTGGTTGGAAACTACTTTTACCGGCGGAAGACATTGGAAAAGAGTTAATAAAATAATGGCTGTAGAAAGAGGGAACTAAATTTTATTTTATGATTGTAACTCAAAAAGTAAACAAAATAGTAATGTAAGGGCACGATGCATCGTGCCCCTCACAACTATAAAATCATCTGCAACGTATCGTATATATAACTTGTTGAAAATGTTTTTTTTGCTTTTTAAGAAGTACTATTTTATAGAATTTTTACATACAGATTTACTAAAATTTAGAGGAATAGAGGTGTAAAGTTATGGATATAGATAAGATGGATAAAAAAGAATTGATAGATAAGATTAGTGATGAAATAATATCAAAGTTAAAGAAAACATCTTTTTCTGATAATCTTTCTTTTAAATCTGATTCAGGCAATAAAAATGTAAAGGGTTCTTCCGGGGATTGCAAGATACAGATCAACACACCTGCTGACCTCGCACCTTATATTGACCATACTTT
>DPXH01000171.1 GCA_003527405.1 Candidatus Sediminicultor tertius
TATTTGATTAATTTTGACCTGTCCAAAATTAAAAAAATTTATACGGATTTTTTGATTGTGGGCTCGGGAATCGCCGGCTTATATACTTCACTCAAAATTTGCGATAAAGGAGAAGTTATTCTTCTTACTAAAAGTAAATTAAAAGAAGGCAGCACGGAACATGCTCAGGGAGGTATAGCCGTAGCTTTAGGAGATAAGGATTCACCCCACTTACATATGGAAGATACCCTAAAAGCCGGGGCAAATTTTTGCGACCCTGAAGCGGTAGAAGTTTTAGTAACAGAGGGGCCGAAATGTGTTGAAGAACTAATAGAATTGGGAACCAAATTTGACAAAATAGAAGGAAAATATAAAACTGCTTTAGAAGCAGCCCACCAAAGACCCCGGATCTTACGTGCCCGGGGTGATGCCACCGGAGCAGAAATCGAGGAGTCTCTTTCTCAAAAAGTAATTAATGAAAATAAAATAAAAATCAAAGAGAATATTTTAGTAATAGATATTTTAACCGAGCATACTGTTTGTTGTGGACTGCTTGCCTTAGATAGCAATACTAATGAGATTATCGCCTATTTAGCAAGAACAACTATTTTGGCCAGCGGCGGAGCGGGGCAGCTTTTTTCCAATACCACTAATCCTGATGTGGCCACAGGAGATGGTATTGCTCTGGCTTATAGGGGAGGAGCAAAAGTAACGGATTTAGAATTTATTCAATTCCATCCTACTGCCCTCTATCACCAGGGAAGTCCTAAGTTTCTTATTTCTGAAGCGGTTCGCGGTGAAGGTGCTATTTTAAAAAATATTAAAGGCGAGTCCTTTATGTCCTCCTATCATCCTCAAGCTGAATTAGCTCCCAGAGATATAGTTGCCCGGGCAATTACTGACCAAATGAGAAAAACTAAAAGTGATTATGTTTATTTAGATGCTACCAAAATAAAAGATAAATTTTCCCAACGCTTCCCTACTATTTATAAAAACTGTATTACGCTGGGTATTAACCCTGAAAAAGAATATATCCCGGTAGCCCCGGCAGCTCATTATACTATAGGAGGTATAAGAACCGATACCTGGGGACAAACTAATTTAACCAATCTTTATGCCTGTGGAGAGTGCACTTCAACGGGAGTGCATGGAGCCAATCGTTTAGCCAGCAATTCGCTTTTAGAGGGACTGGTTTTTGGTAAGAGAATCACCCAGAAAATTAAAGAAAATAAATCGCTTTTTTCTCAAAAAATAGACAAGGAAATAAATATTTCTTATAATATTCCACGAGAAAATATTCGAGGATTCGACCCGAAACAAATAAAAAAGGAACTACAAAAACTTATGTGGGATAAAGTGGGAATCATTCGAAATTCCTCTGATTTAAAGAAAGCACTACAGAAAATTAACGAATGGAAATTTATATTTAAATCAAAACTTAAAACTACTGAGGACTTTGAATTGGCTAATCTTATTATCTTAGCTGACTTGATTACTAATTCAGCTTTACAGCGTGAAGAAAGCCGGGGAGCACATTACCGTGAAGATTTTCCCGATAGAGATGATGTAAACTGGAAGAAACATATAATATATTGACCGATTGACCGATTCTCCAATTATATCAGTCGTTAGTGAATAGTGAATGATCGTTAATTTTAAAAACAATTTTTCGGTTAAGAGAAATAAAAACATATTGCAATAATTTTCTTTTTGCTGAAAAGTGAAACTAATTTAATTGGTCAATTGGGGAATTGGTAAATTGGTCAATTATTCTATAAAGAGGTGTTTTTAAGATGGGCTTTTCAATAAAAGAAAATATCTTAATAGATAAAATAATAGAACAAGCTTTATTAGAAGATATTGGAACCGGAGATATTACCAGCGAATCAATTATTCCTTCTAATTTGAAAGCCAAAGGAATAATTAAATCCTCTGAGGAGGGTGTAGTTGCCGGTTTAGATGTTGCCTGCCTGGTATTTCAAAAATTAGACTCAGAGATTATTTTCCAAAAAAAAATTAAAGATGGGACAAAAGTTACTCGAGGTAAAGTATTAGCAGAAATTACCGGTCCTGCCCGAACTATTCTAAAAGGAGAAAGGGTTGCCTTAAATTTCCTTCAGCGAATATCCGGTATAGCCACCATTACCTCTAAATTCTGTCAGGAAGTAAAAGATTTCCCGGTTAGAATATTGGATACACGTAAAACTACTCCCGGGTTAAGGATATTAGAAAAATATGCTGTCCGCATGGGGGGAGGATATAATCACCGTTTCGGATTATATGATGCTGTATTGATTAAGGATAATCATATTGCAGTAGCTGGAGGAATTAAGTCAGCGGTAAATTCTGTCCAAAAACAAATCTCCCACATGACAAAAATAGAAGTGGAAGTAGAAAATTTATCCCAGCTTCAAGAAGCTTTAGAGATGAAAGTTGATATAATAATGCTGGATAATATGAATTCAGATACTATGAGAAAAGCAGTAAAAATAGTTAAAGGTAAAGCCTTAATTGAGGCTTCAGGTGGAATCACTTTAGATAATGTAAGGGAAATCGCCCAAACAGGAGTAGATTTAATTTCTATTGGTTGTCTTACCCATTCGGTAAAGTCGTTGGATATTAGTATGGAAATAAAAAACGTATCTCGTATCTCGTGAATCGCATCTCGTAAAGCCGGTTAGCCAGTTTACCGGTTACCCGATTACCCGGTTGAAGAATTAAAATTAGGTTGATAACTGTATCAACTGAGGACTCGTATTTGAAATTAACGACTAGTATTAACTGGTAAACAAGGTAACTGGGTAACTAATAATAATATACTATTCTAAATTACTATACGCTGAACGCTGTACGTTCCACGCTAGGCTTATTCACTATCGACTAGTTAATTGGCAAATCGGGGAATTAGTTAATCGGTAAATCAAAGCTTACTTATTCATCTCATAAATCATCCGCAATCCCTGCAAGGTTAAAAAAGGATTAATTTTATCGATCAGTTTACTTTCGTTTCCCATCAATTCCGCCTGGCCCCCGGTAGCTACTACTACAGAATCCTCTCCCAACTCTTTCTTAAACCGTCTAATTAATTCATTGGTTAATCCCAAATAACCAAAGAACATTCCTGACTGCATTGCGGTAATAGTATTGCTACCTATAGAATGTTTGGGTTTTATAAATTCTATTTTGGGTAACTTGGCTGTCTTTTCAAACAGAGCTTCTGCTGAAATTTCTATTCCGGGAGTGATGGCCCCTCCCAGATAAACTCCCTCCTTGTTAACTGCACAAAATGTAGTGGCTGTTCCAAAATCTACAATTATTACCGGCCCCCCGTATAATTTATAAGCAGCAATGGCATTGACAATTCTATCTGCCCCCACTTCCTTGGGATTATCTGTCTTAATATGAATTTCAGTCTTTATTCCCGGCCCTACAATAATTGGAGCTACTTTAAAGTAATCCACGGACATCTTTTTTAATATCCAGGTTACCGGAGGGATAACACAGGAAATAACTACTGATTTAATATCTGAAAAGGTTAAATTAGAATCGGAAAGCAAACTCTTAACCAACATTCCATACTCATCCTCTGTCTTATTCAAATCGGTAGAAATTCTCCAATGGCCTAATAATTTCTCTTCTTTATATACCCCTATTACCGTATGGGTATTACCTACATCTATTACTAAAATCACCATATCCCCTCCCTTGAACTATATACTCCTTTGTCATCCCCGCGGAAGCGGGAAAGTAAATAGAGCAGAGGAATATTCAATCCCCCTACTCTATAATTTTTCTAATAACCGGCTCTTTTTAAAGCTTTAACTAACATAAATACCAATAATATTGCTACTACCACTTCCGGGGTGCCATGAACTACTGCAATGGTGGCACTTACTTTTACCGGAAGATATCCCCTTAAGGTAGCTAATCCCAATACTCCGATAGTGTTGGTAAGAGTTCCTATGGCCGCTGCAATAGCACTGTTTTTCCAGAGATATTTATAAGAATAATAAGCTGTTACTCCGATAAATATTCTGGGTAAAATGGCAATTAGCGGGTCGGCAAATATGGGGTTAGTGGCATTTAAAAAACTGTAAACTCCGAAGATTAATCCTACTAATGCACCTACTATCGGACCTTCGAGTACCCCTCCTAAAATGGCGGGAATGTGCATGATGGTAGCATGACCGGCTGGAGTTGGAACGGGGATAAACCCCAACCTGGTTACTCCTAAGATGATAGCAATTGCCCCCAGCATGCCGGATATAGCCAGCTGCCGGGTAGTAATCTTAAATCCTGATAAAGCAGAATCTCTATTCATTTTTTTCACCTCCGTTCTAGTTCCGTCGTAAGATACCAGACGAAATACTATTAATTTTATCTACTCCTGGTCTTGTTCTTATGTAAGATACAAGCTTTCGGGTAAAGGCTTATCCTTTACACCCACAGTTTAAGCTACTTTAACAAATATGTCAAGCTAATTTTCGTATTGCGTATTGCGTATTGCGTAAAGAGAAAGAAAAGACTCAGGGGAAAAAATAAGATAGAAAAAACAAAAGCGACAACCATTCTTTTCCTTGCCTGACTACTCCACTAAAGTTTACACCAACTTTAGTGTCAATTTTTATTAATTTTTCATTAACTATAAAAATTATCCTTATAATTTACTTGTGCTAATTTCGAGCAGTGTTTATACACTTAACTTAAAAAATTACAGATTTATCTGATATTCTTTTATTTTGTTCTGCAAACTCCTGCGGCTTATTCCTAAAATCTCTGCGGTTTTAGTACGATTCCCCTTATTTTGGATTAAATATTTAATAATTAATTCTTTTTCTACTTCTTTCAAAGTTCCCTTTTTTTCAATATATGTTTCTTTACTTATAAAATTGAAATATTTTTCATCGATTATTTCGTCTTTTGCCATAATCATACTTCGTTCAATAACATTTTCCAGCTCTCTTATATTGCCGGGATAATCATAATCCAGCAGTAATTCCATGGCTTTTACAGAAACTTTTTTCACTTTCTTATTTAATATTTTATTATATTTAGCGATAAGATGCTCCACAATTAAAGGTATGTCCTCTTTCCTTTCCCTTAAAGGAGGAACATCTACATTAAAGACATTTAGCCGATAAAATAAATCCTCCCTAAATCTTCTTCCTTCTACTTCTTTTTTTAAATCTTTATTGGTGGCTGATAATATTCTTACATCAACTTTAATGCTCCTGGAACTTCCTACCCTTTCAAATTCCCTTTCCTGTAAAACTCTAAGTAATTTCGTTTGAATAGTAGGGTCTATTTCACCTATTTCATCTAAAAAAATGGTTCCTCCGTTTGCCATTTCAAAACGACCTATCCTTCTGGCAATAGCTCCGGTAAAAGAACCTTTTTCGTGTCCGAAGAGTTCGCTCTCCAGTAGAGTTGGAGAAAAGGCTACACAATTTACCACCACAAATGGCCCATTTTTACGCAGACTGTTTTTGTGTATTGCCCGGGCTATCAACTCTTTCCCGGTACCACTTTCGCCGGTGATTAGTACAGTAGCAGTAGTGGGAGATACGTTTTTTACCATTTCTAAAACTTTATTTATAGAATTACTCTTCCCAATAATTTCGTCAAAATTAA
>DPXH01000040.1:0-5782 GCA_003527405.1 Candidatus Sediminicultor tertius
CAATTTTTGGAACTCCTTTCAGTTGTTCAGTTGCAAGATGCAAGTTACAAGATGCAAGATTATTTAGTTAGCCGGTTACCCTGTTTGCCAGAGGGTATATGGGGTCAAATCTTTATTATTGACAAATAATTAAAGTGAGCTTATTATCTGTTTATTGTAGGAGCATTAATAAGTAAATATAATTTGTCAATAATAAAGATTTGACCCCATTACTTCTAATTAACTTTTTCCTTTTTGCCAGAATTCGAGGAAGAAAGCGACAAAGATACCTACAAAAAGACCCAACACCCCGGCAATTAAGATGTTTAATTTTTTGTTTGGTTTAATGGGTGCAGCAGGCAATTGAGCATAATTTATGACTTTAAAGTCCTCACAATCTTTTAAACTTGCTTTAAGACTATTTGCCTGGTCACTTAAATCATTATATAACTCTCTCTCAGTAACCGATGAGCTTAATAATAAACTGGTCTGAAACTGCCTTTCACCTTCTGATAATTCTTTGGTTACAGCAATTTTCTTTTTGGTCTTTTCAATCTCCTGAATGTTTTTCTCAAATTCAGTAATCTGCTCATCTATGATTTTTAATCGGTCTTCGACGAGCTTTAATTTTTCCTGGTATTCATCTTGATTCTGTTCTATGAAGACTTCCACTATATTTTCTACTAAACTTTTTGCTTTTTCCGAGGAATCTGCTGTTACTGATACTTCTATAAAATTGGTATCCTTTAGGTTTTTTACCTCTATCCAGGATTTTAATTGCTCGGAGCTTATTTCTAAACCCATCCGATTAATCACTTCATCCAATACGACATTACTTTTTATAATTTCTAGAGCTTCAGTAATATTGATAACCGACCGGCCATCTATCTTAGCCACACTAAAGACTGTGGAGGATTGATAGACGGGGGATAGGGCGAAATAACTTACCAGGGCGGAGGTGATTACCGCAATTAAAAAGATTAAAATAATGATGCCTTTTCTTTTTAGTAAGACATTGATGTATTCACGTAGATCAATTTCTTCTTCTTGTGGTTCTACCATTTTAAAATACCTCCATTTTTTTAGTATAAGTATATCGTATATAGTAATAGTATATAGCATTTTAGATTAATTGGCTAATTTTAAATCTACCGATCTTCCAATCAATGTCAATCTGCCAATCGGCCTATCACCCAATCAGCCAATCGTTTTAGTTTACCAGTTAGCCCGTTTATCGGTTGGCCGGTTTACCAGTTAACCAACAAGTTGCAAGATATAAGATTTAAGTTGCAAGTTAAGGTAGCGACACGGCGTGCCGTGTTGAAAGATAAGACACGACACGCTGTGTCTCTACCTTATTAAACGAAAAACAAAAAATCATAATTCAAAACTTATAGAATTTTTCGGTCGACCAGTCCAAATAAATTCATGTATAGTGTGCGTAAATGTTATAGATTCCCGCTGCAGTTTACACTCACGAAAGTGGGTGCGGGAATGACAAAGAAAACAGACGGGTTCGATGAATCGAACCCCTACCTCACCCCAACCTTAGTCCCCCTCAAGAGTGGAGGGAATATAGAAATGTTCTCCATTAAAGGTAGAGGAAATTGGGTTACTCAATAATTTTTTAATTTTCTTTAAAATATATCCATATTTTATAACAATTATTATTAAAAAAGCAAGGAATAATATTTTCTGGATTCCCGTCCCTGCTTCCGCAGGGGGAAACTTGGTGTGAATGACAGAATTAATAATTTTCTTTTTCTCCTGTCATTCCTGCAAAACTTGTGCCTATGAAAACAGGTAGCAGATATCTATTTTTGACAGGCGAGACGCCTGTCCTACGAGATAATCGTTCCTTGATTCATTATTATTTTTTGGGGATTGGTTTGGACTAAATCTAGGGCGGCATTTTGGCCAATGATTTTGGATGCTTCTGCTACTTCTTTAGACAGAATGGGATTTCTTCCTGATTTTGAATCAGAGTGAGCATCACTGGCTATACAATAGATTAGATCATTAGCTAAAAGCTTCTGGGCAAATTTTCTGGTATTTGAGCCAAAACCACCGCACAAACTGGCAGCAGTTAATTGAGCTAAAGCACCTTTTTGAATTAAATTGGCTAATAAATAAGGTTTTCGCTGAAATTCTAAATTTCTTTCCACATGAGAAAAAATAGGAGTTATTCCCATTATTTGTATTTGAAAAAGAATTTCTTCTATATGAAGAGGAACCTGAGTGTGGGGAAATTCTAAAAGAATATAGTTAGTCTTATTTAGGGTTAATATCTTTTGCTTTTTTATTTTTTCAATTATATCTGCACTTAAGTGAACCTCACTTCCGGGAAGGACTTGTAAAGAAATATTGTTCTCTTTTAACTTTTGATTTAGGATTTTTACTTTTTCTTCTATAGATTTAGGGTTATTATCGTATATTCCATTAAGAGTGTGAGGGGTAGCTACGATAGTTTTTATTCCGTCTTCATAAGCCTGCTGACACATCTTTAGGGAAATTCCCCAGGAAGATGCCCCATCATCCATATTAGGAAGAATATGAGAATGAATATCAATCATTGAGATCTTCTTTTTTTCCTTTCATCATCATAGTAGTAATAATAGTAATAGCCTTCGCTTCCCATATCGACTTTATTTAAAATTACACCCAGTATTTTAGCCTTTACTTTTTCTAACAGTATTTTTGCTTGTTTGGCTACATCTCGAGATACTTCTCCTACATCCAAGACTAACACTACACCATTTACCTGATTAGCTAATACTAAGGTATCAGTAACGGCAATAACTGGTGGGGAATCAAATAATATTAGATCAGCCTGTTTTTGCAATTCTTCTATTACTTCTTGCATCTTGTTAGAACCGAGTAATTCGGAAGGATTAGGGGGGATAGGACCACTGGGAATATAATATAAATTAGGATCAATACCACTTACTCTTCGTATTACTTCTTCTATCTTCTTATCTTCAACTAAAATATTGGTAAGTCCTGGCTTATTATTTCCTTCAAATATTTTATGAATTACTGGTCGGCGTAAATCAGCATCTACAAGAATTACTTTATTTTCATTTTGTGCAATAGTTAGAGCTAAATTTACAGAAACGAATGATTTTCCCGCCTCAGGAATAGGACTAGTTATCAGTAAAGTCTTCAATGGTTTATCTAAACTGGAGAATCTAATGTTAGTCCGTAAAGTACGAAAGGCTTCACTAATTGGAGATTTTAGATCGTTTTGAACAATGAATATATTTTCAAATTCTTTATCAAGTTTTTTTAATTTTGGGGACAATTTTTTCACCTCCATTTATATTAGTCGTTAGTATCTTCTTTTAGAATTGATTTTTGGAATTATTCCTATTACTGGTAATCCTAAATAACGCTCTACGTCTTCGGTATTTTTAATGGTGTTGTCCATATATTCTCCAAAGAAAGCCGCCATAAATCCGACCATTAAGCCTAAAATTCCACCGATTAAGAGATTCAATTTCTTATTAGGATTTATAGGGCTATCGGGTGCAAAAGCCTTATCTATTATTCTTATATCTCCTAATTCCATTACCTCATTTATTCGAGCTTCCTGATATTTCTCCAATAATAAGAGGTAAATATTTTCAGATACCTTTACAGCTCGTTCTAAACGGGCAAGGTGTAATTCTTTATCTGGTAATTTTTCTAAACGATTCTCATATTCTTTTATGGTTTTAGATATAGCTTCTTTTTTAGTATTTAAAGAAATTGTATTGGTTTCTAACGTAACTATCTGAGCCAGGAGACTTTGGTAAATAGGATTTCGAGTAGAAACTTTCGAACCGACAATCTCTGCTACTTTTTCACTTATCTTATTTTTAGTTTCTTTAATCTTAATCTCTACTTCGGTTACCTGTGAACTTCCTCTGGTATATTTTTCCAATAGAGCAGGGAGTTGTATTTCTAAGGAAACTAATTGACTTTGTAATTGTTGAACTATGGGATTATTAGTAATTGTTTCTGAAGAGATATAAGTCTCTGCCTGTTTTTCTAACTGTTTGCGAACTTCAATCAATTTTGCTTTGTTTTCAGCAATTTGAGTATCAACTTCAGCTTCTTGCGACTGGAAATTTGCCAATTGCTCGATATTTATTTTGGTTTCTTCATCTAAATATAAGATATTCTCCTGCTGTTTATATTGTAATTTTTCTTCTTCACCTTGTTTAAGTTCTTTTTCTTTTTCCAGCAACTGCTCTTCAATGAATTTTTTTGCTTCAGTTGCTCGAGAACGATTTATAATGCGTGATTCTTCTACAAAAACATTAGCGGTGGTATTGGCTATTAGGGCTGCTAATTGGGGATTAATATTTTCAGAGTTGATTTCTATAATATTAGTATTCTTCACTGCGTTGACCGATATTGAACCTCTTATTTGTTTAACTATTTTATCAAAGTTTGATTTTTCTTCATCATTATTTTTTTGTTATTTACGCCTAATAAAGAGTCAACAAAGCGTTTTAGACCTAATTTATCTAATATATTAATTAGCCATCTAAAAGTTTCTTTTTTCTTCTCAAAGTTTTGTGCTTTGGCCTTTTCGAAAATATCCTGTGGTAATTTTTTTACTATCCCTTCAGCTATACTATAACTTTTTAATATTTCAATTTGGGTTTCGATCTCATCTGCTCTGCCAAAGATAATATCCCCCTCTGCTCCACCAAATATAGCCTGAGGTGTACTACTTTTAGAAAGCAAAACTGTGGTAGAAGCTTTATAAACTGGTGGCATTAAGAAATTTGCTATAAAAACAGCTACAATGGCGGTAATAAATATTGTAATTATAGTCCATTTTCTTTTGCGTAAGACTCGTATATAGTCTTGTAGGGATATTTCTTCTTCTTCCAAAAAAATCAACTCCTTGATTTTTTAGTATTTAGTCGTTAGTATTTAGTATTTAGTATTTAGTTTTTTAATCAAACTCATTGTCATTGCAAATTTCATCAATTTCGCTTAACAGTTTATTAGCTTCTTCACTATTAAAATAACTTAGACGAGAAGCAATGATAAGCTGTGTACTTAACTCAGAGCAACTTCCAAGAGAAATGTATAGAAATTGTTTATATTCTTTATCATGAAGCCTGGTAAATCCCTCTGCTATATTGGAAGGTATCGAAACCGCTGCTCATCTCATTTGACTTGTCAGACCATACAATTCTTCTTTAGGAAAAGATTTAGTCAACTATATATATCTTCGACTAATTTAATACTCCTTTTCCATATATCCAAATCCTTATAACTTTTTATTTTCATAATTAATTCTCTCTTCTTCCCTCCTCACTATATATACTAAATACTAAATACTATTTTAGTAGAACATTGTAAATAGTGAGGCCTGTGGTAACGCATTGCAGGATGGTGCCTATATCAAATTCAGACAAAGGTCTTATAGGTACATAAACTATATCCTGAGGTTGTAAAGCAATATTCTGGGCTAATTCTCCATCTTTCAATATTTTTTCCAGATTAATTTCGATAACCTGTTCATATTTTTCTCTTATTACTTTAACATCCTTTAGGGTAATGGTGCGCATCTTTAAGCCTTCTTCATCACGAGGAAATCTGCGAATTACTACACAGGATTTTAAACGAGCATTATCAGTATAGCCACCTGCTAACGATATAGCCTCTACAACCGTACAGACTTCCTCAATTGCATAAAGACCTGGTTTCTTTACTTCACCCAGGACATAGATATAATTCTCTAAAGCTATGGGAACAAATAAAGAATCACCTGATTCAAGTGGGTAATTTTGGCTAAGGTCAT
>DPXH01000040.1:6084-7316 GCA_003527405.1 Candidatus Sediminicultor tertius
GGCTAAGGTCATTTTGGATAAGCAATTTTCCCAGGTCTACTGGGAGAATTTCCTGAGTTTTTCTAATAATGGTAGCATTTCTTAATCCTGCTTCATCAGTAAGACCACCAGCAGCAGAGATAGCTTTTAACACATCTACTCTTCCGGTTAAAGGATACAACCCGGGTTTATTTACTTCTCCTAAAACCGAGATATTAATGGTACGAAAATTTATAACTATTAAACTTATCTGGGCATCTTTTATGATTTTGCGTAACTGTTGATTTATTTCTTGTCTTAGTTCTTCTGGAGTCATCCCCAATGCTTTTATTTCTTTTATTAAAGGGAAAGAAATCATCCCATCGGGTCGAACGGTAATTACATTGGTTAATTCTGGATAACCCCAAACACTTATTTGGAGAACATCACCTGGGCCCAGGATATAATAATTGGATAAATCTTCAGTAGCAAAACTTAAATAATTGGGATTTAAAATACTAAGTAGAAAAAATAATAATAGAGTAAAAAAAATAAAATTCAGATTTCTCTTATTTCTATCCAAGTTATTTTTTATCATACCTTTTCTCCTTCCTGGCATAATCCTCATTATACCTGATTTTACAGATTATTGTAAGATTACACAGATTAATATATAAGTTTATAGTTATTAATAGCGTATAACGTATAGTTGCAAGATGCAAGATAAAAGGGGCGGGCTCGATGAATCGAGCCCCTACACAAACACCCGATAATACTTAATCCTTTCTTCTCCTATACCTCTTATAATCTTATATATATTATTACAATTTTTCACGTAGGACAGGCGTCTCGCCTGTCTATGAATCTTTAAAAAATTCTATTTTGTTTTTTATTATACTATTAAAATTACTACCTTGCCACAATTTATTTTTAGCGTAGATTCATTTTTCAGATAATGACAGGCGAGACGCCTGTCCTACGTGCGGGTCGGATGAATCCGACCCCTACCGTCATTCCTGCGAAAGTAGGAATCTATCGCAATGAACTTTAAAACTGATAGTTTAATTCCATTTGAAAGTAAGTATTTTTTTCACTTGCTCCCATATTATTATCTTTATTTTCTATACTCTCCCAGGTTACACCTGCTGAAAATTCCCACTGGGGTGAAATAGTATAAGATACCTGTGCCTGGCAAGCATTGCGCTTTTCTAATATGCCAGAAAGAAAGATATTTTCATTGGCAACATCCGGGTCATGGGGCAAAGGTATCCCTA
>DPXH01000154.1 GCA_003527405.1 Candidatus Sediminicultor tertius
ATTAGCCATATAATACCAACCCATCTTTTTCTATAAGTCTATTAAATTGACAATCTCTGCTTAGATCGATAACATCCACCGGTTTAGATAAATCTCTATATAACTCCCAACAAAAATCGAAAAATAACTCAGGAGCTACACCCCGGACACCTACATCTATATCTCTGGCCTCATTTCTTTCTTTCGATGAGCCGAAAAGAATAATCTTTTCCAATTTATATTTCTTAGCATATTTCAATATTATATTCATATCATTTTCGGATATCATCTTTACACTCCTTCTTCCTGCTCAAACACACCTAAAATTTTAAACCAGTTTAATCTTTTTATTTAATACTATACAGTATGTAATAAGTTGTCTACTATAAGATTAATCTATCTATTTTCTTTTATTTTTATTATAGCATACCTTAAAAAAATAAAATACCTTCAATTTTACCCAGTCTTAGGTATTATTTTTCCACCATCTTAAATCAGCAAAACCGGAAATACTATTCCCTGCGCTTCTCAGAAGTACAAAAAGAACTCTCCGGCATGAAGGCGGAATTAAGCCCGCCCCGTTAAAGTAAAAAAGGGGACAAGATACTCTTGATTTTTAATATTAAAAGTATTCTATCCCCTTTTTTCTTTTATCTTGCACCTTGCAACTCGCATCTTGTAACTTGTATTTTAAAGTTGCCTGTCCCATTTTATTCTCCCTATTAGTTTTCCTTTACTCCCTTTTATTTTTCTCGCTTCTCCATGCTTAGTTAATATCAAGATGAATCAAAACTGCCTTCTCTACCTTTTCTAATTTTTCAGGAAGTAAAGCGCTTACAAAATTGATAAGTCTTTTCTTGTTTATAGTTCGAATTTGATTGCACTTCACTTTAGAATCTTTAGGTAGATGAGTTTCTTCGCTGGGAAGAAAAACTTCAAATGGATAGATTTTTTCTGTTTTTGATGTAATAGGAAGTACAGTTACCGCTTCAGCAAACAAATTATTTCTATCATTAGAGATTACCAAGGCCGGCCTTGTTTTCCCTATCTCATGTCCCACTACTGGTTCCAAAGATACAAACCAAATCTCACCTCTTTTAGGAAAATCCATATTACCTCCATCCCTCCAGAGTAATCTTTTCCCACTCCTGGTTAATCCCTTTATCTTCTTTTCTGGTTGCCTTATATCCTTCTATTAAAAGTTTATCCAATTTTTCTTTATCTATTCTCTCAAGCTTTTCTTTTACAGCTTCGGAAATGAAACCACTCTTGTTAGGGATATACTTTATCTTTTGGGCAATTTCCTCTGGCAAGGTAATATTTAACCTTTTCATGTACATCGCCTCCTGTATTAATTATACACTAAACAATACACAAGTCAATTATTTATTTAAATACATATTACATTCGCAACTTGCAACTTTCTTTTATCTTTTCCTCACTAAATACTAAATACCAACGAATACTAAAAGCATATTGTATTTTGTATTTACCCGCAATTCTTCCCTGCGCTATAACTATACGCTATTACTATACGCTTATTTTGTATTTTCCCCCGACTGGCCGACTGGTAGACCGGTAGACTAAATATACTCGCATCTCACAACCATTTTCGACAAAGGAGAAAACTCATTGGATACAAAAACACTATTAGACCTTATCGCTAATCAGGGCTTCCCTATCGCTTTATCTATACTCTTGATCTTTCGTATCGACAGATTTATGCAGGAGATAGTAATTGCCCAGAAAGACGGTTACCGACAAATATTAGAAAATACCAAAGAGATACACAATACTATAACCACCCTAAATCAACAAAACCGGGAATATTATTCTCTGCGCTTCTCAGAAGTGCAAAAAGAACTCTCCGGCATGAAAGCAAAATTGGGCTTACCCTGCTAAATGTTTTTTATTTACGCAGGGTTCGCCTCGTTAAAGCGAAAAAGGGGACTGGCTACTTTTTTACTACAAAAAGTCCCCCATCCCCTTTTTTCTTTTTTCCTTTTTTTCTTCCCTTAAAAGGCGACCCCTTTTGGGGTTTCATACTTTATCGGTAAAAGCCTTTCTAAATTCACCCGTTTTGAGGCACCGAGAATCTCAATACCTATAATGGACTGTGTCAATACTCCTTCTTTTTTTCTCAAGTTTTTTTATTTACACATGGCATCATAGCAATCACAAATCACAATTGTGTCTTGACACAAATGATAAAAAGTTATATAGTTGTAATCAGAGGTGATAAATATGAACAGCAAAAAAAGTTTTGCACGAAATAGACTTAGTATTGATATAAACTCTGAAGAACACCAAAAAATAAAAATATTTGCAACTTTACATAACAAGACTATTAGAGAGTATGTTTTGGAAAGTATTCGAGAACGTTTAAATAGAGAATCTGAGGAAAACCAATTACTGGCAATGACAACTCAAATTAATCCTGCCTTAAAGGAAGTTTGGAACAATAAAAAGGACAGTATTTACGATGAAATATAAGCAAGGAGATGTAGTCTTAGTAAAAGTCATTTTCTCTGAAGGTTCAGGAGTCAAAAAGCGACCAGCTCTAATCATCACTAATGATAAATATTATCATAACCATCGACAAGAAGTAATTATCGCTGCTATTACTAGCAATATTGATCGAATATTAGCTGGAGATACAAAAATACAGGATTGGCAAAAAGCAGGATTAAAATATCCTTCTTTG
Source organism: Candidatus Sediminicultor tertius (assembly GCA_003527405.1). Lineage (GTDB taxonomy): Bacteria > Atribacterota > Phoenicimicrobiia > Phoenicimicrobiales > Phoenicimicrobiaceae > Sediminicultor > Sediminicultor tertius. The sequence goes on from DPXH01000154.1 coordinate 2,684, forward strand.
GTAACTGGGATTATACAGACAATCAAAACAGATATAATCGAACGGAAATTAGGACATCTTTCTGAAAGTGATTTTTCAAAAACACAAGTAAATCTTAAAAAATCATTAGGATTTTCATGATAGTAGAATACCCTTAAAAATCTTTCAAATAACCAATCGGGAATATTATTTTCTGCGCTTCTCAGATACACCCTGCTTCTCACATCTTGTATTTTATATTTTAACTCGTAACTCGCACCTTGCAACTTGCAACCTTCTTTATCTTTTCCTTTCTTCACTCGATACTATATACTCGATACTAGTTATTCTATGCGCTGTACGCTAATATGCATTTTCCCTTCACCTAAAACCTAAACCATAATAGATCAAACCTATCCATTCGTGTATAGCATAAAAATTATTACTTAATGCACCTGTATTAGGCAAAAAATCTAAAATATTCAAAGGTTCTTTTCCTAAAATATAATTAACTGGGGCAGGAATTATCTTAATCTCTCCGATTTCTGCTCCCGCCTCCTCTGCTGCCGGAGAACCCAGGATCATACCTCCCGACAAGATCACTATTACCGTATCCCCTATCTCCTCCTTATTTAATTACTCAAAAGAATAGGGAGAGTAATCATTCTCCAGGGTTCTAACTAAAAGATATTCTCCGGGCAAAGTACTTAAAAGATAAAAGAAAATAAAAAAGAAAAATATTAATAGGTGAGTCATCCTTTTCTTTTTAAAAATTAACAAAAGATATATTAATACAATTAAAAGCAAGAAAAAGCCGGGAGGAAATATTATCGATCCTATAACTTTACGAAAAAATAAAAAATCCCAAACAACAATTATTATACCTCGAAATATATATTCCAAAGACCACAGTAGACTTACACGAAAATTCTAAAATAATGATTAAACTTAGAAGTATAGACAAGAAAAGGATGGATTCCTATTTGCACAGGAATGACAAAGGCCGTAGGGGCGTATTGCCATACGCCCCTACCAATCACACCTCGCACCTGTATTTTAAAAAAATAGGGACTGGCTACTTTTTGTAATAAAAAAGTTGCCTGTCCCCTTTTTTCTCGTATTATAGGTCTGTATATAATAATGTAAAATTTAGTACCAGGTATAAAACTTCTTATAAGGGTTTACTTAAATTTCTCCGGCAAATTTTAATAATTCTTGTACTAACTTTTTATTTATCCAAAAACCTGTTTTCATTAATTTCCTGAGTGTATCTTTCAAGGAGACAATTTTCCCCTCAAATTTAGCTCGCAATAAAATTCCTATTGTTCCCGTTATTTGAAGATCGTAAATTCTCGCAGTTTCTCTCGCATCCAAATCATCCAATAAAATTAGATCAGCATCTATTTCCAAAGCTAAAGCTATAGCTTCAGATTCTC
>DPXH01000155.1 GCA_003527405.1 Candidatus Sediminicultor tertius
GGTTCGATTCATCGAACCCGTCCTCGGGTCGGATAAATCGAACCCCTACCTCAAATATCATTGCAAACGACTGAAAGGAGTTAGTTCCCATGCAGATGCTAAACAGTATAAACAATATAATCCTCGCTCCCCACTTCAACCTATCCGAATTCGCCTGTCCCTGCTGCAGGCGGGTGATGTTACATCCTAAGCTGCTGGGGAAATTAGTGGAACTAAGGAATGTTTTAGAAAGACCGGTCTATATCACTTCCGGCTACCGCTGTCCGGGATATAATCAAAAAATTGGAGGAGTGCCAAACAGCTATCACTGTATCGGGCTGGCGGCAGATATCAAAGTAGGAGATATTAATCTGATTGAGCTTTTAGAGATATGTGAGAATATAGATTTTTCGGGAATTGGGTTTTATGAGAAGAAGAACTTCCTGCATCTGGATGTACGACCTACCAAACGTAGTCGCTGGCGGGAATAAAAAGTTGCCAAAAAGTGCCTGGCACCTTTTGGCAACTTTTTTGAGAAAGGAGTGAATAATGGATGTTAAAACAATATCTGAAGTGATTACCAATCAAGGGTTCCCTATCGCCTTATCGATACTCTTGATCTTTCGTATCGATAGATTTATGCAAGAGATCGTAACTGCCCAGAAAGAAGGGTATCGGCAGGTGCTGGAGAATACCAAAGAGATACACAATACTATCACCAACTTAAATCAGCAGAACCGAGAGTATTATTCCCTGCGTTTTGCGGAGGTACAGAAGGAATTGACTGGGATGAAGGTGGAGTTAGGTTCGCCCCGTTAAATGATTTTTATTTATGCGGGGGAGAATTGGATAGAGATAAAAATAAAAGGGGAACAGACTGCCTTTCCATAAAAAAAGTAGCCTGTCCCCTTTTTTCTGTTCTAAAGGAATAACGGTAACTATAATTGCCTAAGGATGGGGAATAATTGCAAAAATTGTAAGTTCGCCTTTGCGCGGGCCATAATAGAAGAAAACTCTATATGCTGCTGAAGTACTCTGTTCAGCATAAGCTTCAAAAACCTTTTCGCCATTTGGTCCTTGAAGTGAATAGTATATATGAGTTTTTAAACCGGGATGCCTGGGATTTTGGATTAAAAATTTGAAAGTTTTTATAACTGCTTTATATTGCTTTTTCTTCCCGGAATTTTCTTTTAGATTTTTCAGTACCTTTTTAGCAGTATGAGTAAAATTTAATGTAAACTTCATAAGTCTTCCAGGAATTCTTCCAAATTTTCTACCTTTTCGGTCTTTTCTTCTTTTGCTTCAGCTAATCCCTGACGAATTGACTTTAAGGCTTGAGGGTTTTGATAAATCCATGCTTCTCTAATGGGAATAGATACCATAGGTCTTAGTAAAATATCACCTTCTTCATTAAAGAAAATCTGAAACTTATCCGCTTCAGCCTGAGTACTAATTAATTTCCTAATTTTTTCACCTATGGTTATTCTATTTTTAGAATCAATGGTTCTTGTGCCTGCAGATATAAATTTCCTATCAATATGATTAATGAACTCTTTTTTCTTAATTTTCATTTTACTCACCTCTTCATATAATATAATCTATAGTGGGAAATATGTCAAGTGGGTATGTGGGAATTATCGATAATATAAAGAGGGCACAATTCATTGTGCCCCTACAAGAGAATCCGATCCCATATTAATATACAGACAAGCGGGACGATGCCTGTTCTATGTTGGGTTAAGGGAAATAAAAAATGGGACCTATTTAAAGACGGGTTCGATTCATCGAACCCAAGTAATGATAGAAAGAAAAAACAAGATTGCTTCGTTGTTTTAGTAATGACATAGAAGTAATGAGATTGACGCGCTTTCTTTGAAAGTTCGCAATAACGCAAAGAGAGGGAGATATTCTGGTCGGGGCGAGAGGACTTGAACCTCCGACCCCCTGAACCCCATTCAGGTGCGCTTCCAAACTGCGCTACGCCCCGACTTTTACATTATACTAAATGATTGTTATTAAGGCAATAAAAATTATAGTTTAATGAATCTTTTTCCTTCGATCTCTTTTATTAGATCTTTTAGTTCGAGGTTTAGCAGCATTTCGCTGACTTTACCGGCAGGGAGTTTGCTGGCTGCAATAATTTCATCTATTTGGACAGGTTCTTTGGTAATTAACCGGTAAATTATCTTTTCTTCTTCGGTCAGAGAAATATCTTTTGCCGCCACCTCTTTTTCAGCTATTTTTTGGGGGAGCGCTAGGTGAATTTCTTCCAGGATATCCTGATAATTGTTTACTAATTTTGCTCCCTGTTTTATCAGATTATGCGAACCGTTGGATAACGGAGAGTTTATATTACCGGGAATTGCAAACACTTCCCTGCCCTGGTCGAGGGCGAAATCAGCAGTGATCAGGGCACCGCTCTTTTCTGCTGCCTCCACTACCACTGTTCCCAAGCTTAATCCGCTGATAACCCGATTCCTGCGGGGAAAATTCTGTCTCTCCGGCAGGGTAAAAAGAGGAAATTCGCTAATTACTGCTCCTGATTCTTGTATCTCCTGAGCCAACCTTCTATTCTCGGGTGGATATATATGGTTAATGCCGCAACCCAATACTGCAATGGTACGGCCATTTACCGATAGTGTACCTTTGTGGGCAGCTGTATCGATTCCCCGGGCCAATCCGCTGATTATGGTCAATCCGACTAAAGCTAAATCTTTGCTTAATTTTTCGGCAACCATCTTTCCGTAGTAGGTAGCTTTTCTTGAACCCACGATGGAGATAGAGCTTTTGTCTGATTCTGTGATAGTTCCTTTAAAATACAAAACCGGAGGAGGATAATGTATGGTTTTTAAATTTTTCGGATATTGGGCGTCTTCTATGGTTAGTACATTGACTTTGAATTTATGTATTAAATCTAATTCCCGTTCGGGAATGATATTGTTTTTTTCTTCGAAGAGCCGGGAGGATATTTTAGGGCTCAAATTTAGTATTTTGGATATTTC
>DPXH01000131.1:0-2012 GCA_003527405.1 Candidatus Sediminicultor tertius
TCCCGTGCTTCACACTCCTGTTCAGAAATATGAATAGAGGTAAAAGTATCTTCTCTAACTAATTTTTCACTAATTAAAATAGCATCCTCAAAATTATAGCCTTCCCAAGGCATATATGCTATTAAAATATTCCTACCCAGAGAAAGACGACCTTCAGAAGTTAAGGGACCATCGGCAAGCACATCTCCCTTTTTCACAATGATTCCTTCTTCTACTAAAGGTATCTGGTTTATACAAGTTCCCTGATTAGAACGAACGAATTTTTTTAATATATATTCTTTTTGGATATGGTCAGTATTTTCAATAATTATTTTGTCTGCACTTACTTCTTTCACCAGGCCATCATCTTGGGAAAGAAGGACTGCACCTGAATCGACAGCAACTTTATTTTCCATTCCCGTTCCCACCAAAGGAACCTCGGGTTTTATTAAAGGTACAGACTGTCTCTGCATATTAGTTCCCATTAAGGCTCTATTCGCATCATCGTGATCTAAAAAGGGTATTAAACTAGCTGAAATGCTGGCTATCTGTTTGGGAGATACATCAATAAAATCTATTTCGTTTGGCAGACACTCAATAATGTCTCCCCTAAACCGGCAAGGCACATCATCTTGTGAAATTTTGTTATCTTTATCTATTTTTATATTTATCTGAGCAATTTTATATTTATCTTCATCATCGGCGGAGAGATAAACGATCTCATCAGTTATCTTCCCATCTACCACCCTAAAATATGGTGTTTCAATAAATCCTAATTCATTCACCCTTGCATAAATACAAAGAGATCCTATTAATCCAATATTTGGGCCTTCGGGAGTTTCAATGGGACAAATTCTGCCATAATGAGTATGATGAACATCTCTTACTTCAAAGCCCGCTCTTTCTCTGGTTAAGCCCCCCGGGCCTAAGGCAGAGAGCCTTCTTTTATGAGTAATTTCAGATAAAGGATTAGTCTGATCCATAAACTGAGAAAGCTGACTACTCCCAAAAAACTGTCTAATAGTAGCCAACAATGGCCGTGCATTTATCAACGCTTGGGGAGTAATAGCAGAAACATCAGGTTGGATAGTCATCCTCTCCCGAATTACTCTTTCCATCCGGCTTAAGCCAATGTAAAATTGATCCTGAAGCAATTCACCTACTGTCTTTATCCTTCTATTCCCTAAATGATCGATATCGTCTATATAACCAATCCCTCTATATAAATTGACTAAATATCTCAAAGAGGCAACAATATCCTCTCTGGTTAATGCAGAGCCTTTTTTTATTTTTATCTTACCTTTATACTCTTTTATTTTATATATTAAAGCATTAGTTAATTTATCACCTGTGCTACAAATTACTTCACCTGTTTTTGGATCAATTATTTCTTCAGCAACGATCGCATCTATAATCCCTTCATTAATTCCTTCACCCAGATTATCAATAATGGGCATTAAAGCTTCGTCTTTCTCATTAAAAACAGTTACCGTTTCATTTTCAAAATTTAAAACTTTTATCTTTTCAATTCCTGAGTTAATTATTGCAGAAAATGTTTTCTGATTAATTTTCTCTTCTGCTTTCACAATTATTTCATTATTGTTAGGATCAACAATGTCTTCGGCAGCGATTTTGCCTAATATCCGATCTTCAAAGCTTAATTTCCTATTTATTTTATATCTCCCGACTTTTGCTAAATCATATCTTTTAGGATCAAAAAGCAATCTATAAATTAGTTGACGAGTATTTCTTTCAGTCGGAGGCTCACTGGGTCTCATCCTTCTAAACATTTCTATTAGGGCTTCTTTTTCATTGGTTGTATTATCTTTTTCTAAAGTGACTTTTACAATCTCTTCATAATCAAAAAGTTCCATTATTTCTTCATTGTTTTCATATCCTAATACTCTTAATAGGGTAGTTGCTGGAATTTTCCTCTTTTTATCAATTCGCACATAAATCATATCTGAAGAATCAAATCCAAATTCTAACCATGATCCACGATTAGGGATAATTTTAAATTTATACAATGATTT
>DPXH01000131.1:2390-8087 GCA_003527405.1 Candidatus Sediminicultor tertius
ACTATCACTCTTTCTGCTCCGTTAATAACGAAGCCTCCGTTTTCGGTCATAAGCGGTAACTCGCCCATAAAGACGTCTTGCTCTTTAATTTCCCCTGTCTTCTTGCTGATTAAATTTATTTTGACCTCTAAAGGGGCGGAATAAGTTCCGCCTTTCTCCCAACATCCGTAAGCAGAATCTTTACACTCCCCCAGTGAATAACTGATAAAATCTAAAATTAAATTACCGGTAAAGTCTTGAATGGGAAAAATGTCAATAAAAACTTCCTGTAACCCTTGTTTTTTTCTTTCATTGGGCGGGACGAACCTTTGTAAAAAATCTTCAAAAGATTTTTTTTGTATATCCAATAAATTGGGAATTGGACATAATTCAGGTATTTTGGAATAGTCTTTTATTTGATTAAATTTATTATGCACCACAAAACACCAACCTTTATATATTTATTAAAATCTTAAATTAGTTGTTAGCAGTAGGGGGCAGACCTTGTGTCTGCCCACAGAAAAACAAAAATGGTTATTTAGTTAAAGAATTAATCTTGGGATTGCCGCACTCACTTCGTTCGCTCGCAATTACAGAAAAATCAGAAAACAGTTTTGAGTTTTGAATTATGATTTTCTTAACGCGATACTCGATACGCAATACGATATACGAAAATGTTTTGAATTATGCTTTTTCGCTTTTCGCTTTGCGTTTTTAGCTTATTGATTTATTCTACTCGCTAAACAATATACACTCTGCGCTATATATTTCCGTAAACTACAATTCTATCATTTAATAATTAAAAATGCAAGAAGATACTCTTTAAAAAATTTTAAAGAGTATCTTCGTATTAATAAAAACTATCTTTTATTTTATTTCTACAACTGCTCCAACCGCTTCTAATTTTTCTTTTATTCCTTCGGCCTCTTTCTTGTCTACATGCTCTTTTACTGTTTTCGGTGCACCATCTACTAAATCTTTAGATTCTTTTAAACCTAAAGCAGTGATAGTTCTTATTTCTTTTATTACTTTAATCTTATTTGGCCCTACTTCTTTTAACACTACTTCAAAATCGGTCTTTTCTTCTTCTTTAGCTTCATCTGGTGCAGCTGCACCACCAGCATTAGCAGGCATGGCAACCGGCATAGCAGCAGTTACTCCGAATTTTTCCTCTAAAGCTTTAACTAAATCGGCTAATTCTAATACGCTCATCTTCTCTATCTTTTCTAATATTTCCAATGATGCACTCGTTTCAGGTTTAGATTGTTTTTTGTCAGTAACTTCTTTAGCTTTTTTAGTTGCTACTTCTTTTTTTTCAGAAACTTCTTTTTTCTCTACCATTTGTTTCACCTCCTCTCAATTTCGTATATCGTATTTCGTATCTCAAAAAATGCTTTTATTCTACCCTATCTATCCTTCATGCAATATCGCATATTATATTTTTAGCGTAAAATCTATGATTCTTTAGCTTCTTTTTGCTTTCTTACTGCTTCCAAAGTATAAATCAATCCTTTTAATGGCCCTTGCAAGACAAATACCAAAGAATAAAGCGGAGATTTTACTCCGTTAATCATTTGGGCAATAAGGACATCTTTTGAAGGCAGAGAAGCTATTTCCATAATTTTCTCCGAGTTAAAAACTCTTCCGTCTATCAAACCGGATTTAACCTTTAAATCAATTTTATTTTTTTTAAAATACTCTTTTAGTAATCTAGCCGGGGCTACTCCATCTTCGCCAGAAAAAGCTATTGCAGTACAACCGATTAGATCTTTGGTCAGGTCTTCTACATTTAGCTCTTCGCTGGCTTTTTCCATTAAAGTATTTTTGACTATTTTAAGCTCTACCTTCTTCTCTCTTAATTCGTTTCTAAGGCTGCTGATCTGAGATACATTCATTCCTTGATAATCGGTTAAAACTACTCCTTTGGATTCTTTCAATTTTGCTATCAAATCCTGAAGTATCTCTTTTTTAGAATCTTTACTTAAAGCCAAAATATATCCTCCTTTCTAACTCTATTAGATATTTTACGTAATAAAAAAACCTTCCCTTAGATCAATCTACAAGGAAGGTGAAACCAGTAAGTTTATTCACTTTGTTCTCACCTCGGCAGGAAGATAATTTAATATCAATTAAGTTGCTTTTCACAACTCCTGCTGTCTAAGGTATATCTTAATTACAAGTATATTTTATTTTTTTGTTTTTATCAATTATATTTTTTCTTCTAAGTACCCCACTAAAGTTTACACTAACTTTTCTGTTTTTCTATCCAAGCATCTATTTTTTGAGGATCTATATGAACCCCAGGTCCCATAGTTGAAGAAATAGCGATACTGCGTATGTATCTTCCTTTGGCGGCTGATGGTTTAGCTTTAATGATAGCACCGACAAAGGTAATAAAATTTTCTAATAACTTTTCTTTATCAAAATTTGTTTTTCCTAAGGGCGCATGGATTATGCCAAACTTATCCGCTCGATACTCAACTTTCCCCGCTTTCACTGCTTTTACGGTATTTTTTATGTCAAAAGTAACAGTACCAACTTTAGGGTTAGGCATTAGACCTCGAGGTCCCAATACTTTACCTAATTTTCCTACTATTTTCATCATATCTGGGGTCGCTATAGTGGCATCAAAATCGGTCCATCCCTTTTGTATCTTTTCAGCTAATTCCTCTGAGCCTACAAAATCAGCCCCGGCTTCCTCTGCCTCTTTTGCTTTCTCTCCTTCGGCAAAGACAACAACTTTCACTTTCTTGCCTGTACCATGAGGTAAGTCTACCGCCCCCCTTACCTGTTCCTCAGAACGACGGGTATCGATACCTAATTTAATCGCAATATCAATAGACTCTTCGAAATTCGCCCAGTGAAGTTTTTTAACTAAATCTAACACTTCTTCCGGATTGTAAAATTTATCTTTTTGGTAATCTTTAATAGCCTCTAAATATTTTTTGCCTCTTTTTTTACTCATCTTTTTCCTCCTTGTGGTATTATTGGATTTTATCCTTCCACATAAGTTCACAATTAATTATTATTTGTTATCTCTATTCCCATGCTTCTGGCAGTACCTTCAACTATTTTCATGGCACTTTCTAAATCATTAGCATTTAAATCAGGCATTTTACGTTTAGCAATCTCTTCAATTTTTTCCCGAGATAACTTTGCAACTTTTTCTTTATTTGGTACTCCTGATCCCTTTTCTATTCCTGCTGCCTCTTTAAGTAAAAAAGCAACTGGTGGCTTTTTGCAGATAAAAGTAAAAGATCTATCCTTGTATACATTTATAATTACAGGTATTACAGTTCCAACATCCTGCCTTGTTTTTTCGTTAAAAGCCTTACAAAATTCCATAATGTTTAAACCGTGCTGACCTAAAGCTGGGCCTACCGGTGGTGCGGGATTAGCATTACCAGCTGGTATTTGTAATTTTATTACGGAAACTACTTTCTTTGCCATTAAATTCCTCCTCAATTAGTTATCTGGTTAGTTGGTTACTTAGTTAGCTAGTTGAATTAATCTCAACCTAATTAATCAATTAACTAAGTAATCAGCACGTGATGTAATATGTAACATGTGGTAAGTACCTGTTTTTATAATTTTAGAAATTTAATCTTATTACTCATTACATATTGCTTGTCACTGTATTTTATACGAGATACGATTCACGAGATACGAGATAGTTTTGCATTTTGCGCTTTTCGTTTTTCGCTATCAATATTTCTCCACATCATTAAAACCTAACTCAACAGATGTCTCTCGACCAAAAATAGATAGAAAAACTTTCATTTTATTTTTTTCATAATCTACTTCTTTAACTTTTCCCGTATACCCGGTAAATGGACCAACGATAATTCTAACATTTTCGCCTACTGTAATATCTAACTTGGGTACTTTCTCGCCTTTTCCCATCTGCTTTAATATATTATCTATTTCTGTTCCTTTTAAAGGTACCGGTTTAACCCCTGAACCTACAAAGCGAGTGACTCCGGGAGTGTTTCTTACTACTTGCCAGGAATTATTATCTAATATCATTTCTATCACTACATACCCTGGAAATACTTTTTTTTGCACATATTTTCTTTTACCAGATTTTACCTCCAATACTTTTTCAGTAGGTATTAATACTTGGAAAATCTGGTTCTCCATTCCCATGGATTTAATTCTTTGTTCTAAATTTATTTTTACTTTATTTTCATATCCTGAATAAGTATGAACTACGTACCATTTTTTTTTATTTGAAGCCATTGTAACTAATTATCTCTCTTCCTTTTTCCATAAAATAGCAAATATCTACTATGTATTATTTCATAAACAAAGTTAGTGCTTTAGTAAAAAATATATCGACTAACCCAATAAAAATGGAGGCAATTATTATGGTAGTAATAACTACAATTGTGCTATTTTTAAGATCTTTTTTGGTGGGCCAGATAACTTTTTTTAATTCAGCCATAGCTTCTTTTATAAAATTATTTATTTTATTAAAAGTATTTTTTAGTTTCATTTTACTCCCAATTTAATTTTCATTTCTCTTTATTAGATAAAAAAATGGCAGGCCCGGCAGGATTTGAACCTGCAACCCCCGGATTTGGAGTCCAGTGCTCTGCCGTTGGAGCTACGGACCTTAATAATTATTAAACAAAACTCCTTAGCTAAAATTATTTTATTTCCTTGTGCAAAGTATGAGTTTTGCAAAACTTACAATACTTTTTAAGTTCTATTCTTTCTGGAGTATTTTTCTTATTTTTATATTTATTATAATTTCTATTTTTACACTCACTACAAGCTAAAACTATTCTTTGTCCCATTAAACATTTCTCCTAAAAAATAAAAAATTTCACAAGCCTAAATCTACCATACTTTATGCTTGGTGTCAAGAGTTTTCGTATTGAGTATCGCGTATTGCGTATCACGTAAAACTCAAAACTATTTCGGATAATGTAATATTTTTTATACGGGGGCGTATGTAATACGCCCCTACTCCTTACTTATCAATATTCATTCGTATTTTGTATCTTGTAACGCAATACGATTTTATTCAACTATCTCACTTACCACTCCGGCACTGATAGTACGCCCTCCTTCTCGGATAGCAAAGCGGAGCTGTTTTTCCATGGCGATAGGAGTGATCAGCTCACCGGTAATAGTTACTCTGTCTCCGGGCATAACCATCTCTACTCCTTCGGGGAGAGTGACGGTACCGGTTACGTCAGTAGTCCTGAAGTAGAACTGGGGACGATAACCGCTGAAGATAGGAGTATGTCTGCCCCCTTCTTCTTTGGTTAAGACATAGATCTCACCCTTAAACTTGGTATGAGGGGTGATACTGCCTGGGACCGCTATTACCTGGCCTCTTTTTACAGCATCTTTATCTATCCCTCGTAAGAGGAGACCGATATTGTCTCCGGCTTCGGCCTGATCCATGGTCTTACGGAACATCTCTACTCCGGTGATTACAGTCTTATGCACCTTGGGGGCAAGTCCTACTATCTCAGCCGGATCTCCTACCTTGACCAACCCTCTTTCTAATCTACCGGTAGCCACAGTCCCTCTGCCGGTGATAGTAAAGACGTCTTCCACCGATAAGAGGAAGGGTTTATCGATATCCCGCTTAGGAGTGGGGATATAATTATCTATAGCATCTAATAATTCGCCAATGGCCTGATAGGCAGGATCACTAACATCGGTAGCCTGCATGGCCTTTAAAGCCGAGCCCTTGATTACCGG
>DPXH01000131.1:8511-8935 GCA_003527405.1 Candidatus Sediminicultor tertius
GAAGACCACGATATAGGGGACTCCTACCTGACGGGCCAGAAGGATATGTTCTCGGGTCTGGGGCATGGGGCCATCGGCAGCAGATACCACCAGGACAGCTCCGTCCATCTGGGCTGCTCCGGTAATCATATTCTTGATGTAGTCGGCATGTCCCGGACAATCGATATGGGCATAGTGTCTCTTATCAGTCTCGTATTCGGCATGAAAGACCGAGATGGTAATACCTCTCTCCTTTTCTTCGGGAGCTCGATCGATATCATCAAACTCCTTCACCTCGGCAAGGCCTTTGGCAGCCAGATACTTAGTGATTGCTGAGGTTAAAGTTGTTTTTCCATGGTCTACATGACCGATAGTACCCACATTAATATGGGGTTTAGTTCTTACAAATTTTTCTTTTGCCATTTGATTTTTCCTCCTTAAAAAT
>DPXH01000101.1 GCA_003527405.1 Candidatus Sediminicultor tertius
CCTCTTTCTTTTACAATATCTATAACTTCTCTTACCGAACCCCCAGTAGTAGTTACATCTTCAACCACTAAGACCTTTTCGTCTTTTTTTATCTCAAAACTGCGTCTTAAGGTCATCTTCCCGTTTTCTCTCTCAGTAAAGATCGCCCTAACCCATGGTCCCAATACCTGAGCCATGACATGAGATATAATGATTCCACCGATTGCCGGACCTATGATTACATCGATATCTTCTCCTCTGAATTTTCTCCCTAATTCGCTGCATAAATTATGCATAAATCCAGGATATTGCATCACCTGGGCACATTGAATATAGGTATCACTATGCACTCCTGAAGTTAATTTAAAATGTCCTTTCTGTATAGCTCCCGCTTGTTCAAATTTTTTCATCACTTCTTCTGTTTTAATAATCATCTTTTAATTTCCCTCCATTTCTCTTAATATTTCTTTCGCTGCTTCTACCGGATTAGAAGCATTTCTTATTGGTCTTCCTATTACCAAAAAATCAGCCCCTAATTTTATGGCTTCCCGGGGAGTCATTACCCTTTTCTGGTCATCAGAAGATTTACCCGCTGGACGTATTCCGGGAGTCAAAATTACAAAATTTTCTCCACAGGCTTTCCTTATTTCCTTAATCTCCCAGGAGGAAGCTACCACTCCATCAAGGCCGGCAGTTTTTGCTAATTTAGCCAGGTAAACCACCTGCTCTTCTATTCTCTTTTTTATACCTATCTCTTTTTCTAAAATTTCTTGATTGATACTGGTGAGTAAAGTTACTCCTAAAATTAAGGGTTTTCTAATACCTAAAGTCAAACTAATTTTTTTACTCGCTTCAGCAGCTGCTTTCATCATCTCATATCCTCCGGAGGCATGGACATTAAAAATATATACCCCCAATTTAGTTGCTACTTCTGCCGCCCGAGCAACAGTATTGGGTATATCGTGAAATTTTAAATCCAAAAAAACCTTACCTCCCCTCTTATTTACCATATTAACCACCTTAGCCCCTTCAGCAGTAAAGAGTTGGCTCCCAATTTTAAAGACCCCTACATAATCACTTAACTTGCCCACCAATTCTTCTGCTTTTTTAAAATCGTCTACATCTAGAGCTAAAACCAATCTTTCTTTCGCGGTTAACTGCATTTTCTCCCTCCTGTTTTATTAAATTTTCATACTTCCTACTAATTTAGTTATATCCTTAATATTGTTTTCTATAAGATATTTTTCTATTCCTTCAATAATTTCAATAGTTACCCTGGGATTTACAAAATTCGCTGTCCCTATCTCTATTGCCCGAGCCCCAGCAATGATAAATTCCAGGGCGTCCTCAACTTTTATCATCCCCCCTATTCCGATAATCGGGATATTTACCGTCTGAAATACCTGCCAGACCATCCAGAGAGCCACCGGTTTAACCGCCGGACCGGAAAGGCCGCCGCTGACATTAGCCAATTTTGGTCTTCGAGAATCAATATCCACTACCATTCCCATTAAAGTATTTATCAAGGATAAGGCATCTGCTCCTGCTTCTTCCGCCGCTTGGGCAATTATTTTGATATCTGTAACATTGGGAGTTAATTTTACGATAAGAGGGAGAGCGGTAACTTTCCGAATACTACTCACAATTTCATAAGTTGCTTTAGCATCTGTCCCCCAGGCCATACCTCCCTTTTTAACATTAGGGCAGGAAATGTTGACCTCTAAACCGGCAACTCCCATCTCCTTTGAAACTTCTCCCAATCTTCTAGTTAATTCTAGGTATTCTTCTATAGTATCTCCGGAAATATTTATTATCACCGGAGTATTAAACTTTTTAAAATAAGGTAATTTTTCTTTAATTAAAACTTCCACTCCTACATTCTGTAAGCCGATAGCATTAAGCATCCCCGATGGAGTCTCTATGACCCGGGGAGGAGGATTGCCTCTCTTTGGTTTTAAGGTTATTCCCTTTAATATTATGGCACCCAATCTGTTTAGATCAACAAAGGGGGCATATTCCTGACCATAACCAAAAGTCCCTGAGGCGGTCATCACCGGATTTTTTAATTTTATCCCGGCTATTTCCGCTTTCAGGCAGGTTTTATCAATCATCCCAGACCACCTCGCTTCCTTTAAAGACGGGTCCATCCACGCAGACTCTCTTGTATTTGTATTTAACTTTGTCTTCTTTTTTATCTTTAGTTTTTATCTTACAGACACAGCCTAAACAGGCGCCTATTCCGCAAGCCATTCGTTCTTCCAAAGATACCTGGCAATCAATATGGGCATCTAATGAAATCTCCACAATTTTTCTCATCATAAATTTCGGCCCGCAGGCAAATATCTGGTCCGCCAACCATCCTTCTCTGATACTTCCTTCCAATAAATCAGTGACTAAACCTTTATATTTATAACTTCCATCATCAGTGGCAACATCTACTTTTGCTCCCGATTTCCTGATATTTTCTTCTCCTATGACCAACTCTTTCTTTAAGGCACCTATCAGGACTCTTACTTCTTTGCCTTGCCTCGTAGATTCTTCACATAAAGCTAGTAAAGGAGCAACACCTATTCCTCCTCCTACTATCATAATTTTCTTACTTTCCGGATAGATATTAAAACTATTTCCGATAGGACCCAGAATATCTAAATTATCTCCGGCAGTTCTATTGGCTAATAATTTTGTACCCTCTCCCACCACCTGAAACAAGATACAAATTTCTCCTTTTTCTTTATCTATTCGGTGAATACTTAGGGGGCGGCGCAGCAGAGGATAATTATCTTTACTGCATTTAATATGAATAAATTGTCCGGGGAGGGCACCTTGGACAATTTCCGGAGCTTTTAATTTCATCAGATAAATATCTGGAGCAACTTCTTCTTTATTTAAAATTTTCACTTTAATATTTAAAATTGCACACACCTTCTTTTTTTTAGTTCTCCAATTGACCAATTCAATTAGTCGTTAGTGAATAGTGAATAGTATTTAGTAAGCTAAAAAGTAAAAGCGAAAAATTATAACTCAAAACCTTTTATAGTGTATAGCGTACAGCGTTTAGCGTATAGTAATTTAGAATCGTATATTGTGTATTAGTTACCCTGTTCACCGGTTTACCAGTTGCTTTGAGATGATATCTTCTCCATCCTCTATCTTTTATTTCCTTAACTAAATACTCTATACTATATACTCGATACTTATTTCTCAACGAGATACGATCCACGAGATACGAGATACGAATTTATATATCTTTTATCGCTATCCCTACCTTGTCTTCTTTATCCACCTCTTTTAATTGAACTTTAACTATCTCTTTCTTGGAAGTAGGGATATTTTTACCGATAAAATCTGCCCGAATGGGAAGCTCTCGATGTCCTCTATCAATCAATACAGCTAACTGAATTACCAGAGGTCTTCCTAAATCCACAATTGCATCCATTGCTGCCCTTATGGTCCTTCCGGTATAAAGAACATCATCAACCAGTACTATTTTCTTCTGCGAAACATCAAAAGGTATTTCCGTTTTAAGTACCAGTGGCTGGCGAGCAACCAAAGATAAATCATCCCGGTAGAGAGTTATATCTAAGGTTCCTACCGAGATCTCTTCTTTTTCTATTTTAAAAATCTCCTGGGCTAATC
>DPXH01000058.1 GCA_003527405.1 Candidatus Sediminicultor tertius
TTTAATTCCCATGGACGCCTGCGTTCAATATTGCTTTGTAAACCCACCTATTATGAAATTTGTGATTTTAGTGATGTTGCTTCACAACACATAAAAGAAGGATTTAAAGTATCCAGAAAAGTTGCTAACGAACAACATCAGGAATTTTCAGAAGTATTCCGACAATTAGGAATAGATATTAAATGGCAAATTGCCCAACCTGGGCATCCTGACCAGGTAGCAACCAGAGATTTTGGAGTCAATACTGCAAAAGGCGTATTAATCGGTAATTTTCGTTATGCCGACAATAAAGGAGATACCGAATTAGCTATTGAAACCCTTGAACAGTTAAAAGTACCTATGGTAGGGAGAGTGATGCATGGTTCGTTAGAAGGTGGTGATTGCTGGTATTTAGATGAACATACCATGGTGATAGGAATAGGAAATCGCAGTACAATGGAGGGGATAAAGGAAGCAGAAAAAATACTCGAACCCTTTGATATCAAGGTTATTCCAGTTCAGTTTGAAAAAAAGTGGAATCATCTGGATATGATATTTTCAGTAGTTGCCCCCAAAACAGTTATGTTATGTCCCGAGGCCTTACCAGATGATTTCTTAAAATATTTAAGGCAGGAAAGATATGAAATTATAACTATTTCCGGGGATGCAGTATTTGCAGGAACAATAAATCTTTTAGCTTTGGGTGATGAGAAAGTACTCTCTTTTAAGGAAAATAGGTTCGGGAACGAAAAACTTAGAGCCTTGGGTCTGGAAGTTTTTGATCCCCCTTTGAGTCAATTTCTAATGGGCGGTTCAGGCCCCCACTGTCTTTCTTTTGAGTTAGTTCGAGAGTAGTGTATCTTTTGCAGTGAAACGTAAAGAGTTAAAAGAGGCAAGTAAAAATATAGATAAAAGAAAGATAAAAAGCATTGTTTTAGAACAGGAAAATCTATTTTCTGAAATAGTTAAGTGGAAAATATTTATTATTTTTAATGTGATTTACGATAAGATAAAAGAAACAAAAATATAACTACAATGGGATAAAGTGTTATTTTTATTATAAAAGTAGATATTCGCGCTAATGCTTGAGGGTATCTACTTTTTATTTTTAGATGATAATATTAAAAATCTGTTTGACAAGTTATAAATAGTTATTTATAATGATAAGTATGATTGTAGGAGGTACGATGAATAATGTCTAGAATTAAGTATTCTCCTCTTTATATGGAAGCAAAGATAGAATTAATAAAAATGATTAAAAAGGGTGATTTTAAAAATAATAAATTACCTACGGAAGATAAACTTTCTGAAATGTTAGGAATAAGTCGCTCGACCATCCGAGAAGCTTTGATAACTCTCGATCGAGAGGGAGTTATAACAAAAAAACAAGGGATAGGAAATTTAATTCATAATAGTGTTTTAGAATCTAAAATGAGAATTGATATAATCCAAGATTTTCTTAAGTTATTAGAAAATGGTGGTTATAAGGCATCAGTAAAAAGAATTAATTCTGGATGGATAAACGATATATCTCAGTTTGAAATAAAAATTCCATTCGTTAAAGAAAAAAATATTTTTTAAATGAGTTTCTCTATTTAGCTGACAACCAAGCTGCAATATTGGCTACAAATATTATCCCCGAATCCTCTTTAAATATATCCCCACAAAATGAAGGACTACCTTTTAATAGCTTTAAAGGATTTTTTAATTTATTAAGCAAATATACTAATGAAGAAGTTTCTCACTCAATTACTAGATTCATTCCAAGTAAAGTTGATATTAGAATTAGTAAAATATTTAAAATTAAAGAGAATAAACCGATAATCAAGCGAGAAGAATTTTATTATGGGATACTTGATAAATTAATTTGTTGTTCCGAAATTGTTTTCCATCCCCGTTTAGTAGATCTTATTATTGTTCGTAAATTAGATTAATAATTGTTTATTATTTTATTTTTTATCCCGTTTTTGTATATATATAATTTATTAATTTAGACAATAGAATACTATAAATATGATCGGGAGTGTCTATTTAAAAATACAAGTAAATCTTGTCCTATAAGTAATGTAAATTTTGATCTCACTTTTTATGCAGAGATAATTCGAGAAGATATACTGGAAGGTTCATTTTTTAAAACAAGAAGATAAAATAGAGCATAGTAATATGAAGAGAATTAAGAAACATCCAATTTTATGGGGAAAATTGTGAAAAAAAAGAAAGAAAAAACTTATTTAATCAATCCTTTTTATGATATGCAAAAGATTATTATCCCAGTAATTGCTATATTTTTGTCATTGACTATCGGAGCGATAATTATTAGAGCGATAGGAGCTGATCCTTTATTAGCCTATAAAATTCTTTTTAAAGGAGCCTTTGGTAGTATTAATTCTATAGGAGAAATATTGGTAAAAGCAACTCCCCTTATTTTAACCGGCTTGAGTTTTGCATTTGCTTTTCGGGCTGGTTTATTTAATATTGGTGCCGAAGGTCAACTTTATATGGGAGGGTTTTTTGCAACTTTGGTCGGTATTTATTTAAAAGGGTTGCCAATGATTATACACTTGCCATTAGTAATAATAGCTGCTTTTATTGGTGGAGGCTTATGGGGGCTTTTTGCTGGTTGGTTAAAAGTAAAGTTTGAAGCTAATGAAATTATAACAACTGTTATGTTAAATTATGTGGCAATGCTTTGGGTTAGTTATTTAGTGACTGGACCCATGAAGGCACCTCCAGGAACTTTCCCTCAGAGTGAGCCAGTAGCTATCAGTGCTCAACTTCCCCGTATTCTTCCTCCTACCAGAGTTCATTTAGGTTTAATTATTGCATTAATTTGTGTAGTTTTGTATTATATATTTTTTCGAAAGATGATATTAGGTTATGAGACAAGGATAACTGGGAAAAATATGGATGCATCCAAATATGCCGGAATAAATTCAGAGAGAATTATGCTTTTTATTATGTTTATTTCTGGTGGAATGGCTGGACTTGCTGGCGCAAGTGAGATTTTGGGAGTACAAGCAAGACTTTTGGCAGATTTTTCACCAGGCTATGGATTTAGTGGAATCGTTGTTTCTCTAGTAGGCATGAATTCACCTTTAGGTATTTTTTTAACTGCTATTCTATTCGGAATATTAAAAAGTGGAGGTAATTTAATGCAGATGATTGCCAGGGTTCCTGTTGCGGTAATTTATATAATAGAAGGTTTAGTGGTTATTTTTGTACTTGCTGGACAGGGGATTAGATTAAAAATAAAATATTTAATCAATCTAAAATAAATATGGCTAAGGGAGGGTAAGGTGGATGATTGTGAGTGATTTCATTACACATTTTATTGCGGCTGATCTAAGAACAGCTACACCCATTTTATTTGCCGCACTTGGTGAGCTCTATATGGAAAGAAGTGGCATTATCAATATAGGACTTGAAGGTTTTATGTTGATTGGCGCATTGACAGGTAGTATAAGTTCATACTTTTTTAACAGTGCTTTGCTTGGAGTAATTATGGCAGCTCTTGTTTCCGGTGTACTTGGTCTAATTTATGCCTTTTTTGTAGTAACGATTAAAGCTAACCAAGTTGCAACGGGTATAGCTATAAATATTTTTAGTTTAGGCTTGACTACTACTATTTATAGGGCATTTATGGGCGTCAATACTTCTCATCCCAACATTGCTTCGTTTAAAAATATATCAATACCGCTACTTTCAAAAATTCCAATCTTTGGTCAATCTATATTTAATCAAACAGCATTGGTTTATTTAGCATTGATGTTGGTTCCTTTTACTTATTATTTTTTATATAAGACTTCTATAGGGCTAAAGATAAGAGCAGCAGGTGAGTACCCACAGGCTACCGATACTGCCGGGGTGAATGTTTTTCAAATAAGATATGGTGCTATAATTGGTGGTTCAATGTTAGTTGGTGTTGGAGGTGCCTATCTTTCTTTGGGTTTATTGAATATGTTTACTGAAAATATGGTAGCAGGCAGAGGATTCATTGCCCTAGCCGCTGTTATTTTTGGTAAATGGAATCCTTGGGGGGTTTTAGGAGCAGCGCTATTTTTCGGTTTTGGTGATGCTTTAGCAATTCGTCTTCAAGTAATGGGTAGCAGCATTCCTTATCAATTTTTATTAATGTTACCTTATATTTTTACAGTAGCAGTATTGGCAGGTGTTGTGGGAAAAGCTTTCTCCCCTACTGCGCTTGGTATACCATATAATAAAGAATAATTAATTTTTTAAATATTCTAACTAATTTTATAATTTGATAATTTTTTATTGTAAGTAGGGGAAGGGGGGGTGATAAATTAAGAATGTATAGTAATTAGGTTGTATCTATATAATTATGAATTGTTACCAAAGTAAAGTGTTGAAGTTTCTAAAAAATAAGGAGGTTAAAAGGTAAGATGAAAAGGTTAATGTTAATTACTTTAATTATTGTAATAACTATAGGTGTATTTTCATTATATAGTTGGGGAGCAGATTTAAAGATTGCGATGTTACTTCCTGGTCCCATTAGTGATCAGGGATGGAATATGATGGCCCATAATGCCCTAAAAGCGGCAGAAAAAGAATTTAGTGCTGAAATTGCTTACACCGAGAGAACTCCAGTTTCTGATTTTGAAGAAATATTTCGAGGTTATGCTCAGGCAGGTTTTAATATAATAATGGGGCATGGCTTTCAGTTTGGTGATGTGGCTAAAAAGGTGGCCCAAGAATTTCCCAAAACCATCTTTATTGTAAGTAGTAGTGATATTAGTCAAGCGCCCAATCTTGCTTCTTTTCGAACAATGGATGCTCAAGCTGGTTTTATTCAAGGAGTTGTAGCAGCCCTTCTAACCGAAACTAATAAAGTTGCGTATATCGGAGGAATGGAAATCCCCCCAACTATTAATCAAAATAGGGGATTTAGAGCAGGAGTAAAATATATTAACCCTAGCATTGAAGTAATTTCTACTTTTACTGGAAGTTTTTATGATGTTGCCAAAGCTAAAGAGATGGCTAAAGCCATGGCTCAAAAGGGGGTAGATATTATTGTGCCTGATGCGGATGTAGCCAATCTTGGTGTAGTTGAAGCAGCCGAAGAGGAAGACATAAAAATAATTGGTTGTTCTACTGATATGGCAGAAGTTTCCCCTGATATAACAATTACAAGTTTGCTTGAAGATTTTTCTAAAGCCTTTACTACAGTAGTAGATTATGTGTTAGAGGGTAAATTTGAATCAAGGGCCTATGAAATGGGTGTACAAGAAGGCGCTCTAGACTTGGCTCCTTTCCGCAAATATGAAGAAAAAGTAAGTAAAGAAGATATGGCAAAAATTAATCAAGTACTCGATGACCTTAAATCTGGGAAGATTGATATTGCTAAATATTTAGAAGATTAATAATATTATTTGGGGGGCAAGAATTATTTTTCTTGTCCCCTTTCTTCTAATTTCACAGTTACAAATTAAATTATAACTAATTTTTATGAGGTTAAAATTTTAGGTATATCGGGCAGCTCTCATACAGAGATTACTGAATATGCGTTTGAAGAAGCATTAAAAGCAGCAGAAGAAGTGCCCGGCGTAAGTGCTAAGTATTAGGGTGTCAATGGTAAGAAAATTAACTTTTGTTTGTATTGTGATAAGCGTGCATAATAAATCTTAATGTTTTACTGAGGATGATTAAAGTGAATCAATTAAGCTAATGTTAAAAGAAGATGGATTTATCGTTATTGCCTGTTGTAATTAGATAAGGCAATTATATTTTATTTACCCCTGGATGTTTTAAAAATAAGAGATAAATGGTTTCGGAAGAAAAAAGAGCTTTATCTTGTCTTAGAGAAGTTAGCTGTCCGTCTGGTAGAGATTCAATAGAAAGGCATGATTAATTATGACTAATTTATTAGAAATGAAAGGTATTACGAAAAATTTTCCCGGAGTTATGGCTAATAATAATATCAATCTAGAGGTAAAACTTGGTGAAATTCACGCTCTACTGGGAGAGAATGGAGCGGGGAAAAGTACATTGATGAATATTCTGTCAGGTTTGTACAAGCCTACCGCTGGGAGGATTTTTATTAATAGAGAAGAAGTTAGTTTTAATTCTCCAAAAGATGCCATTCATAAGGGGATAGGAATGGTGTATCAACATTTTATGTTAATTCGCCAACTTTCAGTGGTAGAAAATATAATTTTAGGGATGCCCCAAAAATATGAACCTTTATTAGATATAAAAGATGCTGTTAAAAAAATAACAGAATTTTCAAGCCACTATGGAATGAACATTGACCCTTATTCCAAGATATGGCAATTAAGCGTTGGACAACAGCAACGCGTTGAAATTATTAAAGCTTTGTATAGAGGTGCCAAACTACTAATTCTTGATGAACCCACTTCAGTTTTAACCCCTCAGGAAGTAGATGAATTATTCAGTATGATCGACCAATTTTTAAAAAAGGAGTGTTCAGTAATTTTTATTAGCCATAAAATAGATGAAGTTAAAGCTATTAGTAATCGCATAACGGTACTTCGTCAAGGGAAAAAAGTTAGGACAGTATCAAACAATACTTCAAAGAAAGAATTAGCGAGGATGATGGTTGGCCGAGAAGTGAGCTTTAAAATAGATAAATTACCAGCGAGTCCCGGTAAGGTAATTTTAAAATTAGAAGGATTAAAAGCTTTAAATGACAGGGGATTAAAAGCACTAAAAAGTATTTCTCTGGAGATTTTTAAAGGAGAAATATTAGGTATTGCTGGTGTTGATGGAAATGGGCAATCAGAATTAGTTGAGGTAATAACAGGCTTAAGAAAGATAAACAAAGGGAAAATAAGTATATCAGGTATTAATGTTACTAATCTTCATCCCCGAAAAATTCTTGAACTTAATGTAGGTCATATTCCCCAAGATCGGCATTTGACTGGCATAGTATTAGATATGGATTTAAAAGAAAATATGATATTGCATGATTATTATATTCCCCCACATTGTAAGGGTATATTTTTAAACTGGGACTTTATTAAAAAGCATACTTGTAAATTAATTAAAGAATATGAAATAAAAACACCGTCAGAAGAAGTATTAAGCGAAAATCTTTCTGGTGGAAATCAACAAAAATTGATTTTAGCCAGGGAACTTCATCGAAAACCAGATTTATTAATTGCTATGAACGCTACTCGGGGCTTAGATGTAGGAGCCATTGAATATGTACAGAAGAAGATTATTGAATTAAGAGATAGAGGTGCAGGAATATTATATGTTTCTACAGAGATTGAAGAAATTATAAATATGAGTGATAGAATTGCTGTAATTTATAATGGCGAGATAATGGGCATAGTCCGGCCCGAAGAAACATCTATTGAAGAATTGGGCCTAATGATGGCCGGAACTAAAAAAGAAGAGGTAAATAGTATTATATAACCGGAGTTATTAAAGATGATCTGATTTTTGATATAGGGACTAATAGTCTGCTTGAGGAAATATATACGAAGACCACAAAAACCATCAAAACAACCGAAAAATTACAAAAATTTACTTGACAAGTTATAAATAGGTCTTTATAATAATAAGTATGATTGTAGGAGGTATGATGAATAATGTCTAGAATTAAGTATTCTCCCCTTTACCTGGAAGCAAAGACAGAATTAATAAAGATGATCAAAAAAGGTGATTTTAAAAATAATAAATTACCTCCGGAAGATAAGCTTTCTGAAATGTTAGGAATAAGCCGCTCAACTATCCGAGAAGCCTTAATAACTCTTGATCGAGAAGGAATAATCACCAAAAAACAAGGAATAGGAAATTTAATTCATAGAAGCACCCTGGAAACTAAAATGAGAATTGATTTAATCCGAGATTTTCTTAAACTGTTAGACGATGGTGGTTATAAGGCAACGGTAAAAAGAATTAAGTCCGGATGGACAGATAAATTAACTCAATTTGATACAAAAATACCTTCCTCTTTTAGAGATAAAAAATATTTTTTAATCGAATTTCTCTATTTAGCTAACAGCCAACCCGCAATATTAGCCATAAATATTATCCCCGAATCTGTTTTGAATACAACCCCCCAAAGTGAAGAAATGCCCTTCGATAGTTTTAAAAAATATTTAAGTTTTTTAAATAAATATACTGACGAAGAAATTTCTCATTCGATTAGTAAATATGCTCCAGGTAAAGCCAATCAAACGATAAGTAAAATATTGAAAATTAAAGAAAGCGAACCAATAATTAAACGAGAAGAGTTTTATTATGGAATATTTGATAAATTGCTTTGTTATTCTGAAATTTTTTTTCATCCTCACTTAATTAGTCTTACTATGATTCACAAACTGAATCAATAATTGCTCACTATTTAAGCTCTTGTTGTTTTTAATAATGAAAGTATTTTTAAAAATATAAACCCAGCAATATATCTATATGAAGACGATTTAAAGCAATTAACAGTTAGGAGGACATCAATGAATACACAAGTTAAGATAGTAGGGGTAAGTGGAAGCCCGCGAAAAGGAGCTACTCAATATTGTGTTCGAGAAGCGCTTTTAGCAGCAACCGGTATTTCTGGCGTTAGTACTGAGTTTATTGATTTAAGGGGAAAAGAAATTCATCCTTGCATTCACTGTAATCAATGTATTAAAAAACAAGTAGATTACTGTCCGACATTTTCCGATGATATGCGTGCTTACTACGAAATTATCCTTCACTCAGATGGTTTTATTTTAGGTTCCCCGGTTTATCAAATGAATGTTACTGCTCAAATACAGGCCTTTATCAATCGTCTACGTCCTTTAGGGCGCTACATAACTAAGGGACATTGGGCTACTAAAGTGGGGGGAGCAATTGCAGTAGGTGGAACAAGAAATGGCGGTCAGGAAACTACCCTTGAAGCCTTAAATAATTTCTTTTTTTGTACCGGGATGAATGTAGTTAGCGGGGGTATCTTTGCCTACAATGGTGCAGCTGTTTGGTCGAATGATAAAAAAGAACAGGGAGCCAAAGAAGATGATGAAGGCATAGATTCCGTAAGGATATTAGGAAGAAGAGTAGCTTTAATTGCTAAAATTCTTAAAGTCGGATTAGTAAATTTAACCGAACCAATAGAAGGAGCCATTTTGGCTGGTTTTTCCAATCAAAAAGAATTAGACCGCAAGATTGAAAAGTTTATTCATCGTTAAATATATTATAGATAATTATTAAAAACGAGGTGGATTTATATGGCTCATGAGATTATATTAAGTTTAAAAGAGATTACCAAAACTTTCCCCGGGGTAGTTGCTAATGACCACATTAATTTAGAAATACATAAAAGGGAAATTCATAGCTTATTAGGTGAAAACGGAGCCGGGAAAACTACATTAATGAATATCTTATACGGTCTTTATAGTCCAAATAGTGGAGAGATTGTATTTAACGGTAAAAATGTAAAAATAAATTCTCCAAGAGATGCAATAAGTTTAGGAATAGGAATGATTCATCAACGTTTTATGCTTGTTCCCAGGTTTTCAGTTTTTGAGAATATTATTTTAGGGCAAGCTTCTGAAAAACCTCCTTTATTAGAAAAGAAAAAACTTTATAAAAAAATTGCTAAAGTTGCTAAAAAATTTAACATTAAATTGGACTTAGATATACCCGTAGAAAATTTAAGTGTAGGAATCCAACAAAAAGTAGAAATTTTGAAAACTCTTTACCAGGGGGCAGATTTTCTAATTTTGGATGAACCAACATCAGTGCTCACCCCACAAGAAGGACAGAATCTGTTTAAGGACCTATTGGCTTTAAAAGAACAGGGTTGTACCATTATCTTTATTTCTCATAAATTAAAAGAAGTTATGCAAATAAGTGATCGCATTACAGTTTTAAGGGACGGTAGGGTTATCGGGACAAAGGAAAAATTTGAAACTAACCCGCAAGAGCTTTCTAGATTAATGGTAGGAAGGGAAGTTTCTTTTACAATTAAAAAGAAGGATTGCAATCCCGGAAAAGAAGTTCTAAGCATACAAGATGTTTTTATGCAAAACAGAAAGGGATTGAAAATTTTAAAAAATATTTGTCTAAATATTCGAGCTGGCGAAATATTAGGAATTGCGGGAGTGGATGGTAACGGTCAAAAAGAATTAGCAGATGCAATTTGTGGATTACAAAAAATTAATTCAGGTAATGTAAAAATATTAGATGAAGAAATTACCGAAAGTAATCCACGAAAATTATATGAGCAAGGCTTATCTTATATTCCAGGAGATAGAAAAAAGTATGGATTAATTCCCAATTTTAATATTGCAGAAAATATTGTTATAAAAGATTATTATTTACCGCCTTTTACCCGTGGTCTATTTTTAAATAGTGCATATATTGATAATTATTCTAAAAAAGTAATTGCAACTTATGACATTAAGACACCTTCTCATCTTGTGCAAATAAAAAAACTATCAGGTGGGAATCAACAGAAAGTAGTATTGGGAAGAGAATTAAGCAAATACCCAAAACTGCTCATTATAATGCAGCCGACCCAAGGTCTGGATGTAGGAGCTTGTGAATTTGTTTATAACAAGCTTTTAGAGGCAAGAGATAAAGGTGTTGCAATTTTATTGTTTTCTACAGATTTAGACGAAACAATGAATCTTTCTGATCGTATAGCGGTTATATATGAGGGAGAAATTATGGGAGAAGTAGATCCCAGAAGTACTGATGTCGGAGAAATTGGTTTAATGATGGCTGGATCCAAACGTAAAAAAGCCAATGCGATAGAAAGGGGATGATGAATGGTTACAATTAATAAGAATAAGTACTGTTTGAGATTTGTAAAATACAAAAAGTAAAAAATAAAATAAAAGGAGATATGAAAATGAAAAAGAGTAAAGTATTTTTAAGAGTTTTTGTTTTGGCATTTGCAATATTAATGATTTTTAGTACCCTCGCTATGACTGCACCTTTAAAAATTGCCATAATACTTCCCCACGCCATAACCAGTGAAGGCTGGACTAAAAGCGGATTTGATGGATTAATGAAAGCTAAAGAAGATTTTGATATAGAAACCAGTTACCAGGAGAATGTTTCTGAAGGAGAATTAAAAGGTGCATTGAGAGGTTATATTGCAGAGGGATATGACCTGATCATTGTGCACGAAATGGGTTATAATGATCCTACTCTTGAGGTAGCAGAAGAAAGCCCGGATACAATGTTTGCAATAACTTATGGTTTTAAAGCTGCTGATAACGTAGCTGTAACAAGTGGTACTAATTGGCAGGCAAATTCTTTAGCCGGTGCAGTGGCAGGGTTAATGACAAAGAGCAATAAAGTAGGTTTTATAATTTCGAACGATAGTCCGGTAGCCCACAATTTTTTAAATGCCGGTTTTATATATGGAGCTAAAAGGATTAACCCGAAAGCTGAAGTTATTACTACATTTGTAGGTAGTTGGAGTGATGTAGTAAAGGGAAAAGAATTGGCTAAAGCAATGATAAAACAGGGAGTAGATGTTATTTATTCGCAATGCGGAGTAGTAAATCGAGCAGTTATCGAAGTATGTGAGGAAGCCGGAATTTGGGCTATTGGAGCAGTAGAAGATATGTCATATGTGGCTCCTCAAACAGTTATTGCTAACGCATTAGCTCCTACAGAGTATTTGGTATATGGAGTAATTAAAGAAATGGTAGAAGGTACTTTGAAGGGTGGTCGTGTAGTAAAGGGAATTAAAGATGGGGCAGAAGAAATAACTTTTAATCCCTTATTAAAGGATAAATTACCAGAGAATGGTGAAGAGAAAATAATGAAATTAAGACAAGAAATTGTAGATGGAGACATTACCTTAGAACAAATGCAAGAAGAACTCAATAAACAGAATATTAAATTTTAATCATAATCTTTAGATGGTAATAAATAGTAAATAGGGTATATATTATGCCCTATTTACTATTTGAAAGGAAGGTGTAATTAATTTGTTTGATATCCGCTCTTCTATTATTAATCAAAAAAAATATAAAGTATTTTACGCAATCATCCCCTTTTTAGCTTTATTTATTGCTTTATTTATAGGAGGAGTACTTATATTCTTTGCAGGAATTAATCCTTGGAAAGCCTATAATTATATGTTGCAAAGTATTTTTGGTAACATACGCCTTTTTAGCGAAGTTTTTACTCACTTTGTTCCCTTGGTTTTTTGTGCTTTAAGCTTTGCTGTAGCCTATAAAGGCGGTTTCTTTAATGTTGGCGGAGAGGGCCAGCTTTATTTTGGGGCATTGACAGCAACATTAGCCGGAGTATATATTCAGGGCTTGCCGGCTTTTATACACATTCCTTTAGTATTGCTGACTGGATTTATAGGAGGAGCTTTTTGGTGTTGGATTGCGGGAATTTTAAAAATTAAATTAGGTGCAGATGAAATTCTCAATACCATTATGCTTAGTTATTTAGCCATTCTTTTGATTAATTTCGTAGTGATGTATTTTCTTAAACCAGCCAATTCTTATATAAGTCAGTCTGAAAAAATTGCCAAATCTGCATATTTCCCAAAATTGATTCCCCACACACAAATAAATTTAGGAGTAATTTTGTCTTTATTAACAGTAATTATTATCTATTACTTTCTTTATCGTTCCCCATATGGTTATCAAATAAGGGCAATCGGAGAAAATTCTGATGCAGCTAATTATGCAGGTATGAATATTTTAAAAGGCACCATGACTGTAATTATTATATCTGGAGGGCTTGCCGGTTTGGCTGGTGCTAGCATGCTGATGGGGACACAATACAGATTAACTCCAGCATTTTCTCCCGGTTATGGCTTTGAGGGTATCGGTGCGGCGGTAATGGCCAGGAATAATCCATGGGGAATTATTTTAACTGCATTTTTATTTGCTCTTTTACGTGTGGGTGCCGGAGCAATGCAAAGAGGAGTTGGTGTTCCATTACCTATATCCTGGACTATTGAGGGTATAATAATGATTTTAATTACCGGTAGTGAATATTTAAGTAATAAATTTTCAACTAATTTAATAGGAGGAAGGGCGTAGATGGATTTAATAACTATAGCGTCGTGGATTTCAATGTCAATTAGATTGTCTATCCCCATACTTTTTGCAGCATTAGGTGGACTTATATTATTTAAAACTGGAGTATTTAACTTGGGATTAGAAGCAATGATGTTAACGGGCGCTTTTTTAGGCTTTTATGGAGTTTTGATAACTGGTAGCCCTTGGGTAGGTCTTTTGCTGGCAATAATTGGTGGAGCTATATTAGGGCTACTACTTGCTTATGTAACAGTATCTTTAGGGGGAAACCAATTAGTAATAGGATTAGGAATGAATTTTTTTGCTTTAGGTTTAACTGGGTTTTTTTACCGCATGCTTTGTAGTACCGGATTACTCACTGATACAACAAAGACAGCAAATTTTTCTTCAATACACATACCTTTTTTCAGTAAATTACCAATTTTAGGTGAGATTTTTTTTGACCATAATTTTTTGACCTATTTAGCCATATTATTAGTAATTTTTGTAAGTTGGTTTTTTTATAAAACAACTTACGGATTAAGTCTTCGTTCTGTAGGAGAAAGTCCCGAAACTGCTGATACTGCCGGAATAAATGTGTATTTAATACGATATATAGCGGCGATTGTCAGTGGAATATTGGCTGCTACTGGTGGTGCATTTTTAACTTTAACCCAAGTTACTCGTTTTTCAGAAAATATTACTGATGGGAGAGGCTGGATAGCTTTAGCAGTAATTATTTTTGGTAAATATAAACCGTGGGGAACATTGTGGGCATCATTGATTTTTGGTGCAGGGTTTGCTCTGGTGTTACAATTACAGGTAATGGGCGTAAAAATACCTATCCAAATAGTGCAAATGCTGCCTTATATTTTAACTATTGCTGCCCTAATCGGGGTAGTAGGCAAAGTAAGAGGACCAAGTGCATTGGGCAAGCACTATGTAAAAAATTAACCGGGAGATATTATTTTCTATACATTTATTCTTTATAAATAAAAAATTACTAATTATATAAAAAGGAAAAGTTATGGATATTTTAATTAAAAATATAAGCACTTTAATCCAGGATGCTTATCATATACTTAACAATAAAGATATATTAATTGAGGGCAATAAAATTAAAAAGGTCGGTACTATTTTACCTGAAGATTTACCTGCTTATTGTAAAATTATTGAAGCCAACGGGAAAGTGGTTATGCCCGGATTGATAAATGCCCATACACATTTATACCAATCCATGTTAAGAGGGTGTAGAGACGATTTAACGTTAATCCCCTGGTGCGAGAAGGTAACTTTTCCTTTTGTAGATATGGTTTATAAGGATTGTCGGGAAAAAGGAAATACAATGATAGGATATTATTGGTCAATGTTAAGTTCCATAGAAATGATTCACAATGGGATAACTTGCTGTATCGATATGGATCTTAGCTTAGATAGTATTTTCAAAGCCTGGCAGGATATCGGGATGCGCGGAATTGCTGCTATTACTGTGGCGAATCGCTGGATTCCCAAGGAATTTTGCAGTGATGATGATTCAATAAAAACGGGAATTGAAAAATATATTAAAGAATGGCATCAAGGTTCTTCGGATAACGGTTTAATCCAAGTTTTTATAGCACCATCTACATTGTTTTGTTGTACTCCGGAATTGATGGAGTGGTTAGTAGAAAAAACCGAAGAATATGATTTGGGTTTTCAGATTCATATTTCTGAAACCAAATGGGAGAACAATGATGCCTTAAAAGAATTTAAAACCACCCCACTTGAATATTTAGAAAAAATGAATTTATTAAGGCGGCCAATTTCAGCTGCCCATTGTATATATTTAACCGACAAGGAAATCGATATAGCTGCCGAGAGGGGGGTAGTACCAGTTTATAATCCAAAAAGTAATATGAAATTGGGTAATGGAGTTGCACCTTTGGTAAAAATGTTAGAAAAAGGAATTGCGGTAGCTTTAGGTACAGATGGTCCAGCCTCCAATGACCGATTGGATATATTTGAAGAGATGAGAGTTGGAGTATTATTACAAAAAGTATTTCATAAAGATCCAGGAGTAATCAATGCCCAGGAGATTTTTAAGATGGCAACAGAAAATGGGGCGAAGGCCGCAAGAATAGATGCCGGGACGATTGAAGGGGGGAAATTAGCCGATTTGATTATCCTCGACCTAAATAAAGCGCATTCAGCCCCGGTTAATGATGTAATACAGAATATTGTTTATTGTGCAAAAGACAGTAATGTGGAGACTACTATAATTAATGGAAGAATAATTATGGAGGACGGAAAAATTCTTACCATTGATGAAGAAAGTCTTACAAAAGAAGGCATTAAAAAAGGCGAAGAAATTTTAAAAGAAATTAATTTCGATAAAGCATAAGAGTAAATTGTAAATCAAAAAAATACAATCAAAAAAATAAACTTGGTATTTGTTCACGACTAAAGAACAAATATCTTTTAGTTATAAATAAATTTATACTACGCGAGAAGTGAATAAGAGGTTCTAGCATGAAAAGAATTAAAGAACACCCAATTTTAGGAAAAGAAGAGAAAAGGAAAAAAATAAAAATTGTTGT
Source organism: Candidatus Sediminicultor tertius (assembly GCA_003527405.1). Classification (GTDB taxonomy): domain Bacteria; phylum Atribacterota; class Phoenicimicrobiia; order Phoenicimicrobiales; family Phoenicimicrobiaceae; genus Sediminicultor; species Sediminicultor tertius. Next base: position 15,518 of record DPXH01000058.1, read on the forward strand.
TAACGGAAAAAATATATATGCCTATAAAGGAGAGACTATTGCTGCTGCCTTAATAGCTAATGGCTATAGAGATTTTCGCTACACTCATCGCTTTAATCTCCCTCGCGGATTTTTTTGTGGAATAGGACAATGTACCGATTGTTCTATGATTGTAAACGGAGTGCCAAATATCAGGACTTGCGTTACCAGAGTTGAAGAAGGGATGATAATTGAAACACAATACGGATACGGAGATAAGGATGGAAAGAATGAGAGAAGTTGAACTCTTAGTTATCGGTGCAGGTCCAGCCGGTTTAGGGGCGGCTATAGAGGCCAGTCGTTACGGGGTTAAAGTTTTGTTGGTAGATGATAAAGATAAACCGGGTGGTCAGCTCTTTAAACAGATTCATAAGTTTTTTGGTTCAAAAGAACATTTGGCGGGTACCAGAGGTTTTGATATTGGTTTACATTTACTTAAGGAGGCAGATTCTCAGGGTGTAGAAATTTCTCTTCAGACAAAAGTCTTAGGAACCATGGATAAGGACGTTATCTCACTATTAGTGAAAGAAAGAGAAATGAAATTATTAAAGGCTAAAAGAATAGTTTTGGCAACCGGGGGGATCGAGAAAGCTCTTTCGTTTCCGGGCTGGAACTTGCCGGGGGTTATGAGCGCCGGAGCTGCTCAAACTTTGATTAATATTGAACGAGTGCTGCCGGGAGAAAGAATTCTTATGGTAGGTTCTGGCAATGTTGGTTTAATTATAAGTTATCAATTACTACAAGCCGGAGCAGATGTGGTGGGTATTGTTGAAGCAGGGTCATCCATAACCGGATATTTGGTTCATGCCGGAAAGGTAATGAGGGCAGGGGTTCCTATCTATACCAGTCATACTATTAAAGAGGCAAGAGGAGGGAAAAGTGTAGAAGAGGTAGTCATTACTGCCCTGGATAGAAGATGGAATCCCATAAAAGGAATAGAAAAAACTTTTTCTGCAGATACGGTATGTATTTCGGTAGGATTAAACCCTAATGGGCAATTAGCGAGTTTGGCAGGATGCGAATTCAAGTTTTTTCCGGAATTAGGCGGTTTTTTACCTTTACACGATGATAATATGGAGTCTACCAAAAAGGGAATTTATATTGCCGGCGATTTATCCGGGATTGAGGAAGCCAATAGCGCGCTTGACGAGGGGCGTCTCGCGGGTATTAGTGTAGCAGCATCCTTAGGATATATAGATAGTAATAGATTTGCAAAATTAAAAGAAGATTATTGGGATAGACTTAACAAATTAAGAGGAGGACCTTTTGGGCATAAACGTTCTATTGCAAAAAAAAAGATTTTACTATCATCACAACAAAAAGAAATGAGATATCAAGAAATAGATTGTATAGAATTAGAGGAAAATACTAAATTAAAAAATTATAAAAGCATTCCTTCTTTGAAAGAATTTCAAGAATTTCCGGGTTATCCCTCCTTAAGTAGAATTAAAAAGGGAGCAGTGGCCTGCATTGAATGTATTCAGGAAATCCCTTGCGATCCTTGTGTTGCTGCCTGTCCATTTAAAGCAATAAATATAAATCCATATATTACTGATTTACCATATTTAGATGAAAACAAATGTAAAGGCTGCGGGGTATGTATCGCTTCTTGCCCCGGGCAGGCAATTTTTGTGCTTAATTATAATTACTCTTCTGAAAAAGCTGCCATCTCTTTTCCTTATGAATATTTACCTTATCCAAAAATTGGGGGAAAAGCTGTGGGGGTTAACAGAAAAGGAGAACCTGTTGCTGAAGTGAAAATAGTTAAAGTTGATAAAAGGGCTAATTTTGATAAAACTGCGGTAATTACCATAGCTTGTGATAAAAAATATATCAACCAGATTCGCTCTATAGAAAGGATAAAAGACGATGCCTAAAGATAATGAAAAAAACTCTATTAAAAAGATTATTTGCAGATGTGAAGAAATTACCGAAGAAGAAATACGAGAGGCAATTAGAGAGGGATATACAACCATCAAATCTATCAAGAGAAGAACCAGAGCAGGGATGGGGCTCTGTCAGGGGAGAACCTGTAGTACATTGATCCGCGATATTATTGCTGAGATGACCGGAGACAAAAAAGAAGATATTTTGCCCGACTCAGTTCGGCCTCCTCTATACCCGGTTGAGCTTAGCGTGTTAGGGAAGAAAGTAAATAAAGAGTAAGAATAATTGATATTATAAATATAAAACAATATGATTACAACCCAAAAAGTAAATAAAATATAATATAGGGGTACGATGCATCGTGCCCACAGAAAAAATAGGTAATAATATAGCGAAGGTACAATTCATTGTGCCCCTACAATTCAATCATAACCAACAAATCTAAAATTATTTACGATACACTGTGTATATATTTTGCTTTTAAATATTTTTTAGCTTTTTGGGGAGTAACCACAATATATTAAATAAATACAAATTTGAAAGAAATGAGGAGGAAAAATGAATCTATCCAAGAGAGTTTTAAAAGAACTTTATTATAATATGGTCTTAATTCGCGATTTTGAAGACATGGTTGATAAGTATGCCAAAAAAGGTTATATCCCCGGTTTTATTCATCTAAGCACCGGCCAAGAAGCTTGCCAGGCCGGAGTGATGCTTACTTTAAAAGAGACTGATTATAAATTTCCCGATCATCGAAGTCATGGTGTTTGTCTCTTATCAGGTACTCCTAAAGAGAGAGTGCTAGCAGAGATATTTGCCAAGAAGACCGGAATTTCCGGTGGGAGAGGGGGAAGTATGCATATTTTAGATATCAAATGCCGTAATATGGGTTTTAATGCCATCCAGGGGGCTAATATGGTCACCTGTTTAGGTACGGCCTTTGCTTCCCAATATAATAATACTCAAGATGTAACTGCTGTATTTTGCGGTGATGGTACTATCGGCCGGGGTGAAGTTCATGAGGGTATGAATATTGCTGCTAAATGGAAACTCCCGATCATTTATGTTTTGGTAAATAATGAATATGCTATATCTACCCGTGTGGAGAGTGTCCATTCTTACCCTAAGAATTTGTCTGACAGAGCATGGGGATACTGTATTCCCAATGAAGTAATTGACGGGAATGATGTAATTGCAGTCTATAAAGCATCCGCTAAAGCGGTTAAAAGGGCACGGGACGGAGAGGGGCCTACCGTTTTAGAACTGCTAACCTACCGTTGGCAGGGAATGTTTTCGGGAGATCCGGCGGCTTATCGTCCTAAAGATGAAGTAAAGATCTGGAAGGAAAAAAGATGTCCGATTAAACGCCTAAGAGAAAAAATGATTTCCGATAAGATTTTTAGTGCAGAAGAGGTAGATGAGTTAAATAAGCAAAGCTTGGAAGAAATTGAAGGTATGCTTAAATATGCCATAGAGAGTCCGGAACCTGAGCCCCAAGATGCTTTAAAATATATTTATGCAGGGAAAGAGGTGGAAGGAAGATGAGAAAATTATCTTTCGGTAGAGCTATTAATGAAGCCTTAGACCAGGAAATGGGAAGAGATGACAAGGTATTTGTAATCGGAGAAGACGTAGCACAAATGGGCGGAGATTTTGGCGTCACTCAAGGATTATGGAAAAAATACGGGGAGAAAAGAGTAAAGAATACTCCTTTGTCGGAGGCAGCTATCCTGGGCATTGCTAATGGTGCGGCTATGGCAGGTCTTCGACCGGTTGCTGAGATTATGTTTGCTGATTTTATTACCGAATGCTATGACCAGTTGGTAAATAATTCGGCGAAAGTTCATTTTATGTTTAACGGAACGGTAACCTGTCCTTTGGTAGTTAGAACTGTCAATGGAGCGGGATTTCATGCCGCCTATCATCACTCCCAAACACCCGAAGCCTGGTTCTTGAATGTTCCCGGACTTTATATGGTCGCTCCTTCTACTCCTTATGAAGCTAAAGGTCTTCTAATAGCTTCCATCCGTAATGATAATCCGGTTATTTTTTTGGAACATAAATTACTTTATGATATGGAAGGAGAGGTCTCCGAAGAGCCTTATACTGTTGAGATAGGTAAAGCCAAAGTTAAAAAAGAAGGAAAAGACGCTACTATAATTACTTCTCAACGGATGGTGTACTTAGCCTTAGAAGTTGCTGAAGAGCTATCCAAAGAAGGCATTCAGTTAGAAGTTATCGATCTAAGGACTCTATTTCCTTTTGATAAGGATACTATCTTTGACTCAATAGCTAAAACCGGGAGAGTAATCTTGATAAATGAAGCTCCTAAAACCGGTAATTATGTTAATGAAATTTCCCAGACCATAAACGAAGAGATGTTTGAATTTTTAAAAGCCCCTATTAAAAGAATTACAGGATTGGATACGCCCACTGCTTTTGCTCCAAAGTTAGAAAATTATTATTTACCAGGCAAGAAGGATATTATTGAAGAAGTTAAAGAAATCGTAGAATATTAGCTTATAATTTAAAATCACTTCGGAGGAAAGATAGGCATATGAAAAATAAAAAATCATACGAGGTAACGATTATCGGAGGCGGAGTATGCGGTTGTGCTATTGCCTATCATTTGGCTAAAGAAGGAGTTAAGGTAGCTCTTGTAGAGAAAGGCGATATCTGTTCAGCAGCTTCCGGAGCGAATCTGGGATTCTCTGTATTATCCTATCGTCAAAATCCAATAACTTTAAAGATGGCTCAGGACCAATTATTAGTACTAAGAGAGTTATCTCAAGAATTAGAAATCGATATTGAGTATGCAGAGAGCGGAGGATTAATTCCTATTACCAATCAAGAAGAACTACAAGTGCTTAGTTCTATGGTTGACAGATGTCACGAATGGGGTTTTAAAGAAATTAAAATTGTTAATCCCCAGCGGGCAAACCAACAGGAGCCGGCTCTCGACCGGGAAAAAATAATAGCCGCGGTTTATTGTCCATTAGAAGGAATATTAAATCCTATTAATTTAACCATAGGATTTGCTAATGCTGCCAAAAGAAACGGAGCTGATATATATGCAAATTCTTCAGTTATCGGATTTGAAATTACTAATAAAAGAATAAAAGAGATAATACTTCCTGCAGAAAAAATAAAAACCAATTTGGTTATCAGTGCAGCAGGAGCATGGACAAGAGAACTAATTAATATGGTAGGAGTTGATTTACCTATTTATTACGAACGGGGAGAGGCAATGATCAGCAGTCCGGTTTCTCGAATCATCAAAGGCGCGGTAACAGATGGAATCCTTTTTACCGAAGCCTCCTCTATTAAAAGTATGATAGTGGGAGCATGCTTGGCTCAGTCTGCTTCAGGGGGAATTATTTTAGCTCAATCCACCACAGAGGGGGAAGATTATAATATCCAAAATAGTCCTTTCGGGCTGAGTCTGGTAGCCAGAAGAGTTTTATCTTTCTTCCCGGCTTTAAAAAATTTAAACATAATTAGAATGTGGTCAGGTTTGGTTTCTTTCAGTGAGGATAAGCAGCCCGTTTTTGGTTTTTTAGATAATCCCACGAATATGTTTGTAGTGACCGGATTTCATAGCACCATAGGTATTGCTTCGGCTATTGGAAACATGGTGAAGGAAGTTTATTTTCGAGAAGGTTCTTCCTATGATGTTTCTGCTTATTCTCCTTTAAGATTTATTAAAAAATCATCTGCTCTTGTGAAAGGAGATAACTAAATGCTCAGCGTAAACAAAGAAACTATGAAGATAGTAAAGAAAATCATTGAGAATAAGGAAGCTTTAAATGCAGGGGTCATATCGCTCAAAAATGGTTCAACAATTATTGATATGGGGATAAACTATCCCGGTGGTTGGAAAGCAGCTCAGTATTTAGCTGAAATAACCATGGGTGGATTAGGAAGTTTAAATTACAGTATTTATCACTTGGGAGAATTAGAATTACCCCAGGTAAATATTTATGCGGATAAACCGGTTATTGCTTGTTTGAGTTGTCAGCTTTCTGGCTGGGCACTTCCTGAGTTTAAGAATGACGCGGGAATAGTCCCTCTGATCTCCGGACCGGTTAGAGCCATTGTGAAGGAAGATAAGTTTGCTAAGTCGTTTTCTTATCAGGATAAAAGTGAAAAAGTGGTAGTGGTTCTCCAGGATAAAGTATTACCGGGTGAGGGACTCACTGCTTATATTGCTAAGAAATGCAAAACTGAACCAGAAAATATTTTTATTTTAGTAGCCCCGACGGGTAGTTTAGTCGGTCTGGTTAATGTTATTGCCCGAACTTTAGAAACTTCAATGTGGCGTTTACACGAATTGGGTTTTGACGTAAATAATGTAATTTCTGCCTGGGGCAAAGCTCCTCTTCCGCCTATTTCTAAAGACGAATATACCGCGATGATAAGAGCAAATACCTATATTTACTATGGAGGCACTGCCGGTTTTGTAGTGAATTGCAAAGATAAAGATATCGAAAGAATTATAGAGGATATTACTTTGTCACCAAAAACTACCAAACAATACGGTATTCCTTTCAGTAAATTATTGGAAGAAGCCGGAGGAAATATTTTTAACATGACCGAATTTTGTCATAATGTTACTAAAGTAAATTTCTATAATAGTTTTACGGGGAATACTTTTGTGTACGGGGAAAATGACCAGAGAATGCTTTTAGAATGTTTATAAAGTTTTAAAAAATGCTTGACATTAATGCATATAGGTAAAAAATATTATATATCTGCTTGTATGATGTATAAATTATTCCTTAGTGAAATTAAATTAAAAATTATGTAAAGAATATAAAAAATGGAGAAAAAAATATAATTGTTAAGGAGGATAAAAGTATGTATAAAAAATTATTCATTCCCGGACCTACTCACGTTACCGAAGATGTCCTACAAAAGATGGCTACTCCTATGATTGG
>DPXH01000141.1:0-1487 GCA_003527405.1 Candidatus Sediminicultor tertius
TATGAGAATAATAGTAAAATTTGGCGGAACCAGTGTTCAGGATCCTGAAAGAATTAAAAAAGCCGCTCAATCAATAATTCAACAAGCAAAAAAAGGATATGAAATAGTAGCTGTTGTTTCAGCAATGGGGAATACCACCGATACTCTAACTTCTTTACTTAAAGATTCTGTTAAAGATCGTATTGAGGATAGAGATTATGCTGATTTTGTTTCTATGGGAGAGCGGATAAGTGCCAGAGTTCTTGCGGCTACCATCAAATCTATGGGATTTTCTTCGAAATATTTTGACCCCGTAGATAAAGATTTTCCTATTATTACTGATTCAAACTTTAACCAAGCTAAAATTCTTTCTAAAGAAAGTCAAAAAAAGTGCCAAAAGATTATTAAACCTTTGATTAAAAAAAGGGTCATTCCTATAGTATGTGGTTTTTTGGGTAGAAGTTATGAAGATGGAAGTATAACCACTCTTGGCCGGGGCGGTAGTGATATCACCGCTTTTGCCTTGGGTAATTTTTTAGAAGCCGATGAAGTAATAATTGTAACTGATGCAGTGGGAGTATTAAGTGCTGATCCCCGTATAATAAAAGAACCCGTAACTTTAAAGAAAATAAGTGTGGAAGAAATGGGAGTCCTTGCTGAAGGTGGAGCAAAGGTCTTGCATCCACAGGCATTAAAATATAAAACTGATAAAATGAAGGCAAAAATAATCCACTTTCAGAATGGAAACTTAACGGCAGAAGGTACAGAGATAATAGGAGCTTTTAAAAGTAAATTAACTCTTTTCAAGGAAAAACTGACTATGTTAACCATCTTGGGAACGGAAATTTTTAATACACCGGGATTATTAAAAAAGATAATTACTCCTATTTCCGATAATCATATTAGCCTATACGGAGTTTCCATCGGAACAAAACATATTGGAATTTATGTTACAGAAAATTTTACTCAAAAATCCTATGACCTAATCCATCCTATAGTAATCGAAGATGAAAGATTAAAATCAGTTACCTTAAAAAAAGACATCGCCTTAATTATTGCCAGAAGCAGGGATTTTATTGAAACACCTGGAATTATCGAAAGGATTACCCGGCCTTTGGCCCAAAATAATATAAATATAATTGAAATGACTACTATTAAGACAGATATTTTAATCTTTTTGGAATGGAAAGATAGAGAATTCGCCTATAAAATAATAAATAAATCATTAGAAGAGGCAGGAATTTTAGTAACTAAATAAATTAGCGTTGAGCGTGTAGCGTATAGCGTATAGGAAAACAGTAATAAGTGATGAGTAATTTGTAGGGGCTTGATTTATCAAGCCCGTAAAGCTCGGGTCGGATAAATCCGACCCCTACCCTAAAATAAATCAGAACAATAATGACAGAGTACATAATAGACTAACAACTGAAAACTGTGAACTGAAAACTTGTATTTAAAACTAACGACTATTCACTAACGACTAACGACTAATTTAACTAACGACTATT
>DPXH01000141.1:1793-6729 GCA_003527405.1 Candidatus Sediminicultor tertius
TATTCACTAACGACTAAATAAAAAGGAGGAACAAAAATGTATAAAGGATCTTTTGTGGCTATGATCACCCCGTTTACCAAAAATAGTGAGGTTGATGAGAAAGGAATAAAAGAACTGGTAGAATTTCAGATTAAAAATGGGACTAATGGCATTGTCCCCTGTGGCACTACCGGAGAATCACCTACTCTTTCTCATGAGGAACATAAAAAAGTAGTGGAGTTAACCATAAAAGCAGTAGCGGGGAGAGTTCCGGTAATTGCCGGAACTGGCTCCAATTGCACTCGAGAGGCTTTAGGTCTAACTTCTCATGCTAAAGAAGCGGGAGCAGATGGTGCCCTAATAATCACCCCTTATTATAATAAACCTACTCAGAAGGGATTATATCTGCATTTTAAAAAGATAGCTGAAGAAATAGATATACCTATTGTTGTCTATAATGTCCCTTCCCGAACCGGAGTAAATATGCTGCCTGAAACTCTAGCAGAATTAGCAGAATTAAAAAATATTGTGGCGGTAAAAGAAGCAAGTGGAAATCTGGATCAGATGACTCACATCGTTGAATTATGTGGAGATAAAATTACCCTTCTTTCTGGGGATGATAAATTATTACTTCCGGTTTTATCCATTGGAGGAAAAGGAGTAATCTCAGTTGTAGCCAATATTATCCCTCGGGATGTATCTGATGTAGTCAGGGAATTTGAAGAAGGAAATTACCAGAAATCTAAAGAAATTTTCTTATCTAAAGTTTATCCCTTAAGCAATGCTATGTTTTACGAAACTAACCCTATCCCGGTTAAGACCAGTGCCCGGTTAATGGGATTACCTTCTGGTGATTTACGGCTACCTCTGGCTCCTATGAGCGAAAATAATCTGGTAAAATTAAAAGCAAATTTAATAAAATTCGGCTTACTGGAGGGATAATAAATGACTAAAGTTATTGTATGTGGCGGCTGTGGTAAAATGGGTTCGAAAGTTGCCCAATTAGTTAATCAAAATAAAGATACGGAGTTAGCAGGGATAATTGAATCTCCCTCTCATCCTGGGATTGGAAAAGATTGGGGAATGTCGGTCGGTTTAGGAAAAACCGGAGTAATTATTACAGATAATTTAGAAGAGATAATTCAAAGCGCAGACCAGATAGTTGAATTTACTAATCCCGAAGTGTCTCTACAACATTTAGAAATAGTTTCTAAATATAAAAAAGCTATGATTATGGGAACTACTGGGTTCTCCCCAGAAGAAATCGAAAAAATTAATAAATTAGCTCAAGGTATTCCTTTTCTTTTATCGCCAAATATGTCTTTGGGAGTAAACCTACTCTTTAAACTTGTTGCTGAAACTGCTGCTGCTTTGGGCGATGATTACGATATAGAAATTGTGGAAGCCCATCATCGGTTTAAAAAAGATGCCCCCAGCGGCACGGCTAAAAAATTAGCTCAAGAAATTGCTAAAGCTAAAGGGGTAAATCTGGGTGAAGTGGCAATCTATGGGAGAGAGGGAATGATTGGAGAAAGGAAAAGGGGAGAGATTGGTATTCACTCGATTCGAAGCGGGGACATTACCTGTGAACATACAGTGATGTTCACTGCCTTAGGAGAAAGATTGGAATTAACCCATAAAGCTCACAACCGTGATACCTTTGCTTGTGGAACGATTCAGGCCATAAAATTTATGGAAGGTAAACCTGCAGGTTTCTATGGAATGAAAGATGTATTAAATATCTGAGATAGAAGTCAGAAAAGAATAGTAATATGTAATGAGTAATTTGTAGGGGCAGACCTTGTGTCTGCCCATGACGAGACGAACAGATACACAGTAATAAGTAATATGTAATGAGTAATTTGTAGGGGCTCGATGAATCGAGCCCGCAGAATAAAGACGGGGCGGATGAATCCGCCCCCTACTAGTATAAAAATCATAGAAATTAAGGAAAAAATTATTATGATTATAAATTTCGTAAAAATGCATGGATTGGGAAATGATTTTATTTTAATAGATTGTTTACATAAATCCTTAGGTAATTCATCTTTCCTTTCTTATCTGACAAAACAACTTTGTAATCGTAACTTTGGAATTGGAGCAGATGGACTAATACTCATTTTGCCTTCTTCTAAGGCAGATCTACGGATGAGAATCTTTAACTTTGATGGTAGTGAGGCAGAAATGTGTGGAAATGGAATTAGATGTTTTGCTAAATATGCTTATGAAAATAAAATAGTTACTAAAAGTAAATTTACAGTTGAAACCTTAGCGGGTATAATAATTCCAGAATTAACAATTTCAAATAATAAAATTTTGGGCGTCAAAGTAAACATGGGCATCCCCAAATTAAGAAGAAGAGATATTCCTATGGCCGGCGAAGATACTCCCACAGTTGTGGATGAAACATTGAAGATAAATCCTGAGCAGATTTTTAAAATTACCTGTGTTTCTATGGGAAATCCTCATTGTATAATTTTTGTCGATGATGTACAATCTATACCAGTAGATGAAATTGGCCCAAAAATTGAAAATCACCCCTTCTTCCCCGAAAAAACCAATGTAGAATTTATTCATATTTTAAACAGAAAAGAAATAAATTTTAGAGTATGGGAAAGAGGAGTTGGAGAAACTTTGGCTTGTGGAACCGGAGCATGCGCCTCCTTAGTAGCCAGTGTTTTAAATAAAAAAACCGATCGGAAAGCTACAATTCACTTACCAGGCGGAGATCTAGACATCCAGTGGGCTAATGATAAACACATTTATATGACCGGGCCAGCAGAATTAGTTTTTAAGGGAGAAATGGAAATTTAATTGACCGATTAGCCAATTGACCAATTCACCAATTAAAGATATAGATTGCAAGTTGCAGGTTACGAGTTTCAAGTTTGAAAAAAAAGAAGTTGGAGTGTATTGCTTACACCCTCAATAATCTATATAAAACCATAGGATAGGCGTCTCGCCTGTCTATCATTTTTTAAAAATTTTAATAGAAAGGAAACTTATTAATGAAGATAGCACAAAGAATAGAAACTATCCCCCCTTATTTATTTGCAGAAATTGATAAGAAAAAAGAAGAAGCCATAAAAAGAGGAGTCGATATTATTAACTTAGGGATAGGTGATCCTGACCAACCTACACCTAATAATATAATTGAAAAATTAAGAGAAAGTGTCAAAGACCCTAACACTCATAACTACCCTCCTTACCAAGGAACTGCTGAATTTAGACAGGCGATTGCCTTATGGTATAAAAATAGATTTGGAGTTAACTTAGATCAGGATAATGAAGTTATGGCTCTCATCGGTTCCAAAGAGGGAATAGCTCATATCTTTCTGGCTTTTATTGACCCAGGAGATTTTAGCCTTGTACCTGAGCCCGGTTATCCTGTCTATAAAACAGGAACTCTATTTGCCAATGGCTTCCCCTATATCATGCCACTACTTGAAGAAAATGACTTTCTGCCTAATCTGGAAGAGATAGATGAAGAAATCGCACAAAGAGCTAAATTAATGTTTATAAACTACCCTAACAACCCTACTGCTGCAATGGCCAACAAGGATTTTTTTGAAAAGGTAGTAAAATTTGCTAATAAATATGATATCTTGGTTTGCCACGATTTTGCTTATTCCGAAATGACCTTTGATGGTTATAAAGCGAGCAGTTTTCTGGAAGTAGAAGGGGCTAAAGATGTGGGCATAGAATTTCATTCTCTATCCAAAACTTATAATATGACCGGCTGGAGACTTGGTTTTGCAGTGGGAAACAAAGAAGCTATTTCAGCTCTATCCATAATAAAAACCAATGTTGATTCTGGAGTCTTTAAAGCCATCCAAGAAGCTGGAATAGAGGCTCTAACTGGTCCCCAAGATAATATAGAAAAGATGAATAAGATTTATACCGGTAGACGAAATGTATTGATAAATGGATTAAATAAATTAGGATGGAATTTAAAACCAACTAAAGCTACTTTTTACATCTGGATTCCCACTTTGAACAAAATGGATTCTATGGAGTTTTCTAATCTCTTATTAGAAAAAACGGGAATAATTGTAACTCCGGGAATCGGCTACGGAGAATATGGTGAAGGATATGTACGAATTGCCTTAACTGTTGATGAAAAAAGATTAGAAGAAGTAATAGAAAGAATGGAAAAAGCTGGTATTACCCAAGGATAGAAAAGAAAGGTAAAACTGTATTCCCTGAAGGAAGAATATAAGCTTGAAAATCTTCCCCATATTTATCTTTAATATATTCGATAGCTTGAGAAATATTTTTCATAGGGGAAAAAAATAGTTTACGGACTTTTTCCAGAGGCAGGGAAGAAATTAAAATTACTTCCACTTCTTTTGTTAGTTTAGCTATGCTATAGGCTTTGTGGCCGCCTAAAACAAATTTATTCTTCAAGCGTTTAATTATATCATCGGGAGTATTTGCTTCTTCTATCCACTTTTCAAAAGTAGGTTCTCCGTAACCTTCTAAACATTCTGCCAATAATATAATTGTTCCTCCGGGTTTTACCGCCTGATAGGCATTATTCAAAGCTTTCTGAGCCTGATAAACATTAATATCTTTAGGATAACCGCCAGCACTGGCAATTACCACATCCGCCTTTTTTTTAATAGGACAAATATATATTTGTTTACACACCTCTACTCCCTGCTGCCATGAAGTTAATAATTCTCCCTGCTACAATTTCTATTATTCTGATGGTTTTCATCAGTAACTACATTAATATTAAAATCAACCCCTATTTTCTCCGCTGCTTCCTGCATCTCTTCATGTACAGAATTGCCTTTAAGATTTCCGGCTCGAGCATTTGGGTGGACCATCTTGGAATGATTAGTTTCAATAGTCTTTCTCCCGCAAATACCGGGAAGGATAGACTTTCTTCCTCCGGAAAAACCGGCAAAATAATGAGGAACTATTACCCCGGTAGTAATTATAAAATCTATAT
>DPXH01000142.1:0-850 GCA_003527405.1 Candidatus Sediminicultor tertius
GCCATCTTACGATTTATTCGAAGAGGGAAAATTATCTCTTTAACTTTACTAAAAGAAGGGGAAGCAGAAGTTATTGAATTGATAGTTAGTCCCCACTCGAAAATTATAAACAAACCATTAAAAAAAGCTAATTTGCCTCAGGATACCATTATCGGCGCAATTGTTCGTAAAAATGAAGTTATTATCCCTCACGGTAATGATATCATTCAACCTAAAGATAGAATAATCATCTTTGCCTTGTCATCCGATATAAAGAAAATTGAAAAAATATTCGATGGTGGGGAGAAATAAAATTGAAATATAAGATTGTCCTAAACACCTTAGGAAGCCTTTTATTTTTTTTAGGGTTAAGCATGCTGTTTCCTCTTTTGTATGCTATTTACTATCAGGAACCAGCAATTAATGCTTTTATCCTTTCTATGGCAATTACTTCTTTGAGCGGCCTTTTACTATGGAGATATTTTTCTTCAGAAGAACCTATCGGTCATAAAGAAGGATTTGCTATTGCTGCCCTGGGGTGGATATTTGCTGCTGGTTTTGGAGCACTCCCCTTTTTATTTGCAGGTACTTTCCCCAGCTTTATTGATGCTTATTTTGAATCAATGTCCGGATTTACCACTACCGGAGCTACAGTACTTGTCCCCATTGAAGGAAACCCTTATTCAATTCTTTTCTGGCGGGACTTCATTCAATGGTTGGGTGGCATGGGAATTATAGTTTTGGTAGTAGCTATCCTCCCGGCCTTGGGAGCAGGAGGAATGCAATTATTTAAATCAGAGGTCCCCGGACCGGAGCCGGATAGATTAAAGCCCAGAATTAAAGAGACCGCTAAGCTTCTCTGGGGAGTATA
>DPXH01000142.1:1285-3867 GCA_003527405.1 Candidatus Sediminicultor tertius
TAAGTGTAGGCGCTTATGATAATCCTGTTTTTGAAAATATAATAATTCTCTTTATGTTTATCGCCGGAGCAAACTTTACTCTCCATTACAAGGCTCTTCATGGAAATCTAAAAAGTCTGTTTAAAGATAGAGAATTTCTTTTTTATAGTGGGGTGATATTATTCTCAATCTTGGCTATTGCCACAGAACTTAGATTTTATATTTATAATTCAATCTTTACTGCTCTGAGATATGCTTCTTTCCAAGTAGTATCTATCGCCACTACTACCGGTTTTGTAACTGCAGATTATGATGTCTGGCCGGCATTTTCTAAAAGTGTATTACTAATCTTAATGTTTATAGGCGGGTGTGCCGGTTCGACCGGAGGGGCTATTAAAAATATTCGAGTCCTCCTTCTCATAAAACAAGCCTATAGAGAATTTCGTAAATTGATTCATCCTCAAGCAGTATCTCCGATCAGATTGGGAGATAAGGTAGTTTCCGAAGATGTGATGCGTAACATTACCGGATTTTTCTTTCTTTATATCTTTATTTTTGTTATCTCTTCTTTTGTAATGACTATATTAGGGTTGGATATAGTCAGTGCAATGGCATCAGTCGCTGCAACTTTAGGAAATGTAGGGCCTGGTCTTGGACTGGTCGGCCCAGTTCAGACTTATGCTTTTATACCACCTTTAGGGAAGATTGTTTTAACCCTCTGTATGTTATTGGGTCGATTGGAAATATATACTGTCCTGATTCTGGTAGTCCCAGAATTTTGGAGAAAATAACTAAGCTAGTCATTAGTGAATAGTGAATAGTCGTTAGTTTTAAATACAAAATGCAAGATAAATTAGTTAACTGGTTTGTATTGATTTATTAACTAACTAACCAGATAACCAAGTAACTAATTAACAAATCAATAGATACAATTAAACTAAGAGCTAAATTTTAAAAAAACGAGGTAAGGAACTATATCACTTATTGGAGAAGTAAAAGAAAAAAAACTATCGCCACCCCAGGTATTAGTATTAGGATTTTTAGTGGTAATTAGTTTAGGCACTATACTTCTTGATCTCCCCGCAGCTTCCAGTACAGGAAAGAGTATAGGTTTCATCAATGCCCTCTTCACTTCCACTTCTGCTACCTGTGTTACCGGATTAATTGTGTTGGATACTGGAAAAGATTTTTCTACTTTTGGGCAATTAGTTATCCTGATTCTCTTACAATGCGGTGGATTAGGGATAATGACTATGTCTACCATGTTTGCCTTTTTAGTAGGGAAAAGAATCTCTTTAAGGCAAAGATTGATAATGCAGGAATCCTTAAACCAATTTTCTATAGGAGGTTTAGTTCGCTTAGCTAAATATATTTTAATATTTACCGCGGTTATCGAAATTGTAGGGGCAACTATCCTATTCTTTTACTGGCAGAAGATATATTCCCCGCTACAAGCCTTGTATCTGGCGGTCTTTCACTCTATTTCCGCCTTTTGTAATGCCGGATTCTCTCTATTTTCAGATAGCATAATGCGCTATAAAGGAGATTTAGTTATAAATCTTACTTTTATAGTTTTAATTATATTGGGAGGAATCGGATTTTTAGTTTTATTAGAGCTTTTTCAATACGGAAAAAACGGAACCCTCTCCTTACACGCTAAATTAGCCTTAAAAATCAGTTTTACACTTATTCTAATCGGTTTTATTGTTATATTCTTTATAGAATCCAATAACCCTTCCACTCTAAGAGATTTAAATTTCCCCGAGAAAATATATGGTTCAATTTTCCAATCGGTTACCGCCCGTACCGCAGGTTTCAATACCATCCCTATCGGAAGCATGCAAAATGCCACCCTTTTCTTGATTATTATCTTAATGTTTATAGGTGCCTCTCCCAGTTCTACCGGGGGAGGAGTTAAGACTACTACTTTCGGTTTACTTCTATTATATGTCTGGTCCTCACTAAAAGGAAAAGAAGAAATTCAAGTCTTCAAAAGAAGAATATCGCAGGATATAATTCCTAAAGTTTTAACTGTTATCACCCTCTCTTTGAGTCTGGTTATCACCATGACCATTCTATTGTCCTATGTAGAGGGAGAGGATTTTATAAAAGTATTATTTGAGGTTGTTTCTGCTTTTGGTACAGTAGGATTATCAACAGGCATTACTTCATCTTTGAGTATAGCTGGTAAGATTATAATTATTATCACTATGTTTACCGGTAGAATTGGGCCTTTAGGCCTTGCCTTATCATTAATTCAAAAACGAGAACCAGAAATAATTAGATATCCTGAAGAGAAAATTATGGTAGGATAATAAATTGACCAATCGGTCAATTTAGTCGTTAGTGAATAGTGAATAGTCGTTAGTAAAAAATTAGCGTAGAGCGGGTAGCGTATAGGAAAACAGTAATAAGTGATGAGTAATAAGAAAAGAGTTAGCTCGTTAGGATAGTAAAAAAAATAAAGAGAGAAATTTATATATGGTAAAGAAAACAAGAAGGGGTTAGAGATTAGAAGTTATAAGTAGGGGCGTATTGCATACACCCTCAACGATACACATAAAACCGTAAGAAATCAGGTCGGATAAATCCGCCCCCTACTT
>DPXH01000061.1:0-127 GCA_003527405.1 Candidatus Sediminicultor tertius
TCTTGTATTTCCGGCGAGATACGAGATACGAGATACTAGATACGAAATTGCGATACGCTAGGTTATACACTAACGACTATTAAGGGAGGAATCATGGCATTGATTGTCGGTCTCACAGGTGGAATTG
>DPXH01000061.1:496-13354 GCA_003527405.1 Candidatus Sediminicultor tertius
TTGATGCCGATAAACTTGGTCATAGTGTAATTTTACCTCACAAGCCTGCCTGGGAGAAAATTGTTAAAATATTCGGAAAAGATATTTTACAAAATGACCTGACTATTGATAGAGAAAAATTGGGCAAAATAGTTTTTGCAAATCAGCCTCTCCTGAAGAAATTAAATGAAATTACTCATCCTGAAATAACCAAGATAATTAAAAAAGAGATAGATTCAGTAAAAAATAAAACATATAACCAGAAAAAAATATTAATTATAGATGCTGCCTTAATCTATGAAGCGAAGATAGATAGATTAATAGATAAGATAATAGTTGTATATATAGATGAAGATGAGCAGATAAAGAGATTAATAAAAAGGAATAATTTATCCAAAGATGAAGCCCTGCAGAGGATAAAATCCCAAATGCCCATGAAAGAAAAAGTTAAAATGGCTGACTATGTGATAGATAATAGTAGTTCATTGGACAAAACGAAGAAACAAGTTGAAAAGATATGGAAGAGTCTCATATCTCGCTAAGAAACAGTTAGTTGGTTAATTAGTTACCTGGTTAATTGGTTAGGAAAAAGAATTCAGAAGACAGAATAAAATAGTAGGGGCAGACCTTATGTCAGCCCATAATATGTAATATGGTGTAGGGGCACGATGCATCGTGCCCAAGGCAAAAAAAGACAATAAAACAGGAAGGGCACAATTCATTATGCCAACTAAAAAAGTTATAAAAATAATTCGGGTCGAATAAATTCGACCCCTACAATAGATTTGCGGAAATAGCATAAAATACAATAAACTATAAAAAGTAGACCATTAATCGAAAACTCGCATCCAATATTAACGACTAAATCAATTGGTGAATCGGTAAATTGGAGAATTGGTGGATTGGTAGTTTTGAATTTTAAATTATGGTTTTTTGCTCTTAACTTTTCGTTTTTATTTTAATGAAGGGATTGCCACGGGTGGCACTCAATATTACTTGAGTACCACCCTCGCAATGACAATTGAAACAGATTATTTTTTATTTCTCTAACGCGATACGCAATACGAAATACGCAATACGAAAAAAGGGGTGATTACTATGAGTCTTGCTGAAATCATTAAAGTTGCTCGAGGAGAGGAAAAAGCAGATCTATTATTAAAAAACGGGAAGATAATAAATGTTTTTTCCGGAGAAACATATACTTCCGATGTTGCAATTTATAAGGATACAATTGTAGGATTAGGGGAAGGATATAGTGCTGTTAAGGAAATAGATATCTCCGGTTGTTACTTGTCTCCCGGATTTATGGATGGACATATTCACTTAGAGAGCTCTATGGTAAAAATTTCAGAATTTGCCAAGACTGTAGTACCAATGGGGACAACTTCAGTAATCATTGATCCTCACGAAATTGCCAATGTATTGGGCTTAGAAGGTATCAGATATATGTTGGAATCCAGTAAATATAACCCCTTAAATATATTTATGATGCTACCTTCTTGTGTTCCTGCTTCATCTTTAGGAACTTCCGGAGCAAACCTTAGCGTAAATGATTTATTTCCTCTTTTAGACGAAAAATGGGTTTTAGGGTTGGGAGAGATGATGAATTTTCCGGGAGTTTTAAACCAAATTCCTGAGGTTCTAGATAAAATAGTAGTATCTTCAAAAAAATGCATTGACGGGCATGCTCCTAATTTGTCCGGTAAGGATCTTTGTGCTTATGTTTCTGCTCAAATAAGGTCTGATCACGAGTGTACTACAGTAGAAGAGGCTAAAGAAAAATTGAGATTAGGTATGTATATTATGTTGAGAGAAGGATCAGTTACTCGAAATTTAATCGATCTTTTACCACTTATAAATACTGATAATTCCCGGAGATGTTTCTTTTGTTGTGACGATCGTCACCCTAAAGATTTAATTGAAGAGGGGCATATTAATTATATTATAAAAACTTCTATAAAAAAAGGGATAGACCCCGTTACTGCTATTAGGATGGCCACCCTGAATACTGCAGAATATTTTAGACTGAGAAACTTAGGTGCAATTGCTCCTGGCTATGTAGCTGATTTGGTTGTTTTTGATAATTTCAGAGATTTTAACATCCTTAAAGTTTTTAATAATGGTAAATTAGTTGCTGAAAGTGGAGAGTTATTAGAGCTAAGTCCTAAACCATTGGAAGTACCTATTAGAGGGTCAATTAATATTAAGTGGCTTTATCCCGAAGATTTTAGTATCCCAGTAAAAGGTAATAAATGTAGAGTGATAAAAATTACTCCAGGTCAAATTATCACTGAAGAAAATATTGAGATTCCTAAAATCGAAGATGGCTTTGTAGTTTCTGATACTAAGCGTGACATTTTAAAAATTGCCGTAGTAGAGAGACATCATGCTTCAGAAAAAGTAAGTATAGGTTTAGTTAAAGGTATTGGCCTGAAAAAAGGCGCATTGGGTTCGTCTGTAGCCCATGATTCCCATAATATTATAATCGTAGGTACTAACGATAAAGATATGTTAAATGTCGGAGCAGCTATTTCTAAGATGGGAGGTGGGTTGGCAATATCCGTGGATGAAAAAATAATAGATTCATTACCTTTGCCTATTGCTGGTTTGATGTCAGATAGGACTTTGTTAGAAGTGAAAGAAAATTTGGACTCCATCTATAAAACTGCCAAAAATTTAGGAGTTACAGTAGACAATCCTTTTATGAGTATTGCTTTCCTATCTTTAGAAGTGGCTCCCCATCTTAAAATAACCAATAAAGGCTTAGTAGATGTTAACAATTCAAAAATCGTAGATTTATTTTTAGAATAGTTAATAATTAGAAAGATTTTGAATAATATTTGCTTTTAAAGGACAGTTAAGAACAGCACGCTTATAAAAATTAAACTATCAGGATATAATATTAATATAGATTGCACTGAATATTACCTAATATAATTCTATAATAAATAATACTTCAAGATTATTGGGGGGATAGAAATGGAATTTTTCGTTTTCCAGGATGAAGTTGTTGAAGCATGGCAGAGATGTATTAAAAGTGGTTTAAATCCTACAACCGATAAACCTCAGCATTTTTTAAGTGGACGAAGGTTGGAAGAAAAATTAAATAAATATAATGAACTTATAAAGGTATTTAGAGATTGTATCGACGATATTATTAACTTGATAACCGGAGATCATTTCTTTTTATTAACAGATAAAGATCTGATTTTATTATCGATGGCTGGGGACAATTCTTTAACAAAGAGACTTATTAATAATGGTATCAAACCAGGTATTTCTCTTCAGGAGAACAGTTGTGGCATTAATGCCCTATGTTTAGCTTACCAGTTAAAGCAGTCAGTATACCTTACCCCAGAACAACACTTTTGCAAATTTTTTCGGAAATGGTATTGTGCCGCAATACCATTGAAAATTTTTAATAATACAATTGGATATCTGGATGTTTCTACTATTGCCTATAATATGCAAAAAGAACAGTTAGCGATTGTTAAGTTACTATCTGATAAGATATTAAATGAAATGAAATTTTCCCAATTTAGTAAATATGAAGATATATTAAGTAAACAAGAGAAAGAAATATTAGTTTTATTGGCTACTGGAAAGACGGAAGACGAAATAGCTAATAGACTGTTCTGTACCAAAGAAACGATAAAATATCATAAGCATCAGATCTTTACTAAAATGGATGTAAAAAATACCTCTGCTGCTATTGCAAAACTCTCGGGGTTTAGTGTAATTTGCAGTGAAGATAATAATAAAGAAAATGATTTAATTTAATCAACTAAAATATAAAAATTAAATAAATTAATGCTAAAAATCCTATACTATAGTATAGGATTTTTAGTTAATGCAGAAAAATTTATACTTTAGTATAGTGACAGGGGTTAAAGAGTTTTTATATAATATACTATACCCTAAAATAAAAGGGGGTGAATTTGATGAATAAACCTACCTATAAAGGGAAAAAAATTGCTGCATGTATTGGTTGTGCTGTTTTTGGTTTGAACCCAGCTTTGATTAGTTTTCCATGTGCCATTTGGTTTATAGCTGCTCCTATTTAATTACATTACGGGGGTTAGGGGCTATAATAAATAGCCCCTAACCAATTTGGAGGTTATTAATCATGAATCCTTTATTTGTAGATCCTTATGTTTTGATAAAACAGTATGGAGATTCTGTAATATATAAATGGAATGAAGCTTCCATGGAATATGATTTGGTGAATAAAACTGGGGCTGAAATATTAGAATTATGTGATGGTAGTAAAAATGTTACTCAAATAAGTAATGAAATGGTTTCTCGTTATTCTGAAGAATATAATAGGACGGAAAAACTAGTCAAGGAATTTTTATGTGACAGTATTTATCAAGGATATGTAGTTGTGAACAAACAGTTACCTAATTCGTTAAAAAGTGGAAAAATATATGGAAATTTTGATTGTGTGACCCCAATGGCTGCAAGTATAGAATTAACTAGAAAATGCCCACTAAGATGTAAACATTGCTATAACTCTGCAGGTTATAGTATGAAAAAGGAAATGGACTTTGAAGAAGTTCTGATCATCCTGAAGAAACTTCAAAAAATGGGGATTAATAAACTTTTTATTACTGGGGGAGAACCAACGGCAAGATCAGATTTTATTAATATATTAGATGAAATTTCTAAAAGATTCTTCGTTACGGTTGTGGGAACTAGTGGATATCTGTTTACAGCAGAATTTGTTGAAAAGTTTAAGGATTATAAAAATATTGCATGGCAAATTAGTATTGATGGACAGCCAAGGACTCATAATTTAATTCGTGGTCGAAAAGATTCTTTTGAGCGTGCAGATTTTGCAATAAAATCTTTAAGAAAATATAAATTACCCTTAGTAATTTCTTTTACATTGAATCCATTAAATAGAAATGAACTGGAATCTGTAATTAAATATGGTAAAAAGAGAGGTGTAGTACAAGTTCTTATTGGGCGTACAATGGAATTAGGAAGAGCTAAAAATAAAGAGTGGGCGTATAGTTTTAGCGAATTTAAAGAAATAGAAAGAGATATTAATAAATTTAAAAGCTTATATGAAACAAAAAATTTTTTTATTGGGAAGAATGAAGAAGGCGTTCTTATTGATAAAGTAAAAGAACAAGGTAACTGTGGTGCAGGGTATATTAGTATAAATATATTACCTAATGGTGATGTTACTCCATGTACTGTTTTTAATTATGTTATAGGCAATCTGGTTCAAGATGAAATTGAAGATATTTTTGCTTCTAAAAAGACATTTGTTTTTAAAAATTTAAAATCTCCAACCAAAAGCCTTTGTGGTGATTGCGAACTGTATTATACTTGTGCTAATTGTCACGGAATGGCTTATCAAGCAGGGAAAGAAAATTGTATTTGGAAAAGGAATTTTAAAAAGTTGCTTTGTTAAACAATTAAGGTGTAAAATAAAATTTGAGGACCTTACATATCCTAAAAATATTATTAGAGAAGTAAAAGTGAAGAAAAATATTTTAGAAGTTAATAATTTAACTAAAAAATACAATTCAAAAAAAGTATTGAATGAAATTTCTTTTAAGGTTAAATCTGGTGAAATTGTTGGTTTGATTGGACCAAATGGAGCCGGGAAAACTACAACAATGCAGAGTATATTAGGACTTATTGAAAAAAACCAGGGTGAGATTTATTATAATGGTCAAATCTTAAAAAAACAAAAAGAGATTGTTCCCCATATTTCCTACATTCCAGAGCAACCAATCTATTATGAAGATCTTACCTTAGAAGAACATCTTCAATTTGTTGCTATGTTATTTAAACTTCCTAAAAATGAATATCAAAAAAGGAAAGAATTTTTAATTGAGTACTTAAATTTAGAAGAGCATTTAAAGAAATTTCCAGATAAATTATCCAAAGGAACCAAGCAGAAATTTATGATTAGTTGTGCTTTTATTAGGGATTTTGACTTGCTAATTGCTGATGAACCGTTTTTCGGTTTAGACCCGGGTTCTATCAAGAAATTAAAAGACCTTTTCCTAAAATATAAAGATAAAGGTAAAAGCATTTTTGTTTCCACTCATCTTCTGGACTTAGCCCAAACTTTTTGTGATAAATATATTTTTTTGAATCAGGGTGAAATAATAGCCAGCGGAAGTCAGCAAGAGATGAATGAAAGAATTGATTTTGTTCAAGACAAAGATCTTTCTTTAGAAGAGATATTCCTCAAGTTTATCGAAGGTTAAAGGAGGTAATTTTTGTTGTGTTATTTTCAGCTAGGTTTATTGCTATTAAAGAATGACTATAGATTCATCAAAAGTCATTTGCAAAAAATATTACTGGAATTATTTGCTATAATTATATTATTGGCAATTATACAGGAATCATTCAGAATGATAAACGAGAAAGTAGTTTCTCAAAATTTTTTCACGTCGTTATTTTCAATTATCTTTATCATCTTTGCTTTAAACAAGATTTTCTTTAGTAAATATCCACCTATCTTTTTTTCTATCCCCGGTATATACTACATTATTACTGGACCGTTTAATGTAAAACTCATTATTGCAATAAAATTGTTATTAAACTATATCCCAGTACTAATACTTGTTTTTATTCTTTTCCCGTTTTTAGGATTGAACCATCTAGTTATTGTTAATAGTGTTGTATTGGCACTATCCCTCATCTTTTTGACAAATATATCATGGATAAATTATAATTTAAAAATTAGATTCAAAAAAATCTTATGTCAGTTTATAGCATTTTCTTTAGTTATCATCTTTTTTCCGATTAAAGGTAGTATTCTCTTTTGGGTATTCGCTTCACTTGTAAGTTTTTTGCTATCAATTATGATTGTTGAACAGATTCAATGGCCTAAATTTATGGAACATTGTAGATTTGCTTATTTAAGTAAGAAATATTTTTTTGAAGGAAATTGGGCAGGATTGCTGACTTTGATGTATGAACAAAAGAAAAACACGGCTGATAATAAGTGGGGCAAAAAATTATACTGGCTTGGGTGGAAATCACTAGTATTTAAAGAATTAATAATCTATTCGAGATTATCATTTAGTTTATGGCTTATGCTTTTTGCTCAAATGGCCTTTGCTGTCTATCTAATGAAATCTGGTGGTCAGAGTTCATTTTTCATTGGGGGTATAATAATTGTTTTTGGATTCACAACTACATTTGCCAATCCGTCTTATCAAACTATACAAAAACAAAAAAAGGGATTTATGATTCCGTTATCTTCTAAAGAATTTTTATTGGGAATGTTGCTTATCCCTTTGATAATTTCTATCATTTCATTAACTGTTATTATATTTATTTTGAATCCGCCAAATATTTTAATAAGAATTATATTAGTAAACTTTGTATTAGGCATATTATCATCATTACTAACTGTTACTAGGAGTTTTAGCAATATGAGGGTTGTTTCTCTGAGATACACAATTGGTTTAATTATATTTATAGGATATTTTTTTAGTGCTCTTCATTTTTCTCCTTTATATCTTTTTTTAATTAGTTTTCCTGCTTTTCTGTATAATTACATTTTAATAAAAGGGGCGAAAAGAGATTATGAAAAAATATAATTTTTCAATAGAACAAATTGATATTACTGAACTATCTAAATTTCAGAAGAAATTAATGAATATGGTAGACTATACAGACCTTTATGTCGAAGAAGTTGTTGGGTTAAGTTGGTATTTGGGTTTAACGGAAAGGGTAGGGCCATTTCTTTCGAGTAAACGTGGTGCCGGCTTACGCCTCAAAGTCAACCAAAAGAATAATCAAATATATATCTGTAAAACTCTTGCTGAATATAAAAATATATATGAATTATTTGAAACTGCTTCAAAAAAATTACTTTCAAACAAAATTTGGGATACAAATTCTCAGACTAAAAATAATTACTTTACAAGTCAAAATAATTCTCTTTATTGTAAATTTGGTTTACCTTACAAAGAAGCAAATAGTTATTTTGACAATTTAGAAAAATTTGCACGCAACGAGGTAAATTTATATGATCTCTCATGCCATATTTCTGGTAGTTTAAAAAAAGTTATAATCCTTGATAGGAAAGGCACAGTTAGAGAATGGGTTGAAAGTAAATTGAAAACCAAGATAAATCTGATATTTAATATAGAAGGGGAATTAATTACTAAAACTAAAAAGAGTTTTTCTAGAAGTAATAATATTGATTTTAAGGAGTTGATCTTGAAAAACGGTTTTGATTTGGTTAAAGAGGTAAAAAAATATTCAAAATTAAAATTTGTTAAGCCAAATCAATTGGATCTTATTTTGGCTTCAGGTGCAGGAGGAATTCTTATACATGAGGCATGTGGACATGCATTAGAAGCAGATGCAATTATAGACAATGATAGCATTCTCTCGAAAATGTGGGGTAAAAAAGTAGCACCAGATTTTATTACAATTGCTGATCGTGGTGATCTAAAAGGTGATTGGGTCTATGAACCCTATGATTCTGAAGGAACATTATCTAAGCCCGTGTATCTTATTAAAAATGGAATTGTTGATGGTATTATGACTGATATAAGGACAGCTAAAAAGTTAAACTTAAAATCTACTGGTAATGGTCGTAGAGAATCCTATCAATTTCAACCAATTTGTAGAATGAGAAATACGTATGTTGAACCAGGTATATATTCACCTGAAGAGATAATAAAAGATACAAAAAAAGGTATTTATGCGACTGAATTTTCAGGGGGAGAAGTGAATACCCAAACAGGTGATTTTATATTTGGTATAAATAGTGGATTTTTTATTGAAAATGGAGAAATTACAGAGGCTATAAAACCATTTTTGTATGCTGGAAATACGTTAGATATTTTATCAAAAATCGATGTTATTGGCAATGATTTGAAATTTGAAATTGGAGATTGTGGTAAAAATGGACAAATGGTGGATGTATCTTATGGCCAGCCCACATTACGAATTTCTTCACAAAAAATAGGTGGTTCAAGATGAAAGGGAATATTTATGAGTTAGAGAGCAATATAAAAAAAGTACTAAAGAAAGAAAGTTATGCTGAGATATATTTTTCTAATAAAGAAACACATTGTTTTGAAATAAATGATAAACAAGAAAAAAATTACTCTTTGTTTTCAGACATGGGGATTGCCGCAAGAGTTTTTAATGGAAAGAGAATAGGTTTTTCGTCACGGCCCGGATTTAGTGAAGATGATATCAATAGTGCACTTGAAGATGCAAGAGAAAATATAAAATTTGCCAATAATAATTTTTATATCCCTTTTGTTAGAAAAAAATCACAGTGTTATTTTATTCCTAAATTTTCAAGTAGCGATATTAACCCATTAGATTATTTGGATGAAGATTTATTTAAAGTTATTGATGAGGAAGCGTATAAAATAGGTTTAAGTCTTAAAAATATTTATTTTTATAACAAAATAGAGCAATTTTTATTAATGAATACTGTGCAAGTTCAAGGAGGTGGTACCGTTAATTTATATTCATTAGGATTCAATTTCCATTTGAAAAATGAGAAATTAGATGAATGTTTCATTATAACTACTATTTCCCCAAAAGTAGCCAAAATAGATGTAGATGAAGTTATTTCCCAGGCAAAGAAAGTAGCTAATACTAAGATTATTACTTCATTGCGGAAAAAAATCATTGATTGTCCAATTTTACTAACCCATAATGCAGTTTCTATAATAATATATGTATTTTTATCTTTACTTACTAGTGAATCAATTTTTCATAAAAGAAGCTTTATCTCAAATAAAAATGCTAATATTTTTTTTGGTAATCAATTAACTATTGTTGAAAACTCTAAAATTAATGAAATTTATAATGCAAATATTGACCGAGAAGGAATTCCCAGACGAGAGGTAAAAATAATTGAAAAAGGGAAATTATATAATATTATTTCTGATACTAAGTATGGAGCTAAAATGAAGATTGCCAGTACTTCTTCTGCGTGGCGCGATAGTTATCAACAAATGCCAAAGGTGAAAGCTACATCTATTTCTGTTGAAGCTGGAATTTTTTCGACAGAAGAGATTATTAACAGATATAATCAAATTTTCATCATTGATGATCTAATGGGTATTGCTTCTGGGATAAATCCCAATACTGGTGATTTCCAAGTGACTTCAGAAGGATATTTAATAAATAATAAAGAATTATTAGGGCGTGTAAGAGTATTTTTCCAAAGTAATTTGATAAATTTGTTTAATAATATTATTGAAATTTCTAAAGATAGAGAGTATGGAATTGATGGTTCTGTTTATGTTCCCTCTTTTTTGATTGATAGTATAAAACTGACTGTAATCTAAAATATTTGACTCAGCTTTCAAAGGTTAAAATCTTTAATTTATCCTTTAAACTTCCCCAATTCTCTTATTTCTTTCTCCTAATTTTGACACTTGCAGGTAATTTAACCATTTAGCTGCCTCAAAGTATTATAAAATAAGCATTTTGTCCTTTAGCTTTAGAAATTGTAGTGAAAATAATAATACTGTTTAAATCTTTATAGAATGTTATTATACTATGGTGTATAATTATTTTAAAGGTAAATAAAACGAGATTATAAGTTTTAAATTATAGTTGTAGTTTTAAAAAGGTGTTGTAAATGGCTGAAAGATTTAATTTAGTATCTGATTATCCCCCTCAAGGAGACCAGCCCCAAGCTATAAGAAAATTAATAGATGGCATACATGATGGTTGTAAATATCAAACTTTACTCGGAGTAACTGGTTCAGGAAAAACTTTTACTATGGCAAATGTAATTCAAAAAATTCAATTGCCCACTCTGGTTATTTCGCACAATAAAACTTTAGCCGCTCAATTGTGTAGTGAGTTTAGAAGATTTTTTCCTGATAACGCAGTGGAATATTTTGTAAGCTATTATGATTATTACCAGCCTGAAGCTTATATTCCGAGAACAGATACTTATATAGAAAAAGATTCTTCCATAAACGAAGAGATCGACCGTTTAAGACTCTCTGCTACCAGTTCTCTCTTTGAAAGAAGAGACGTGATTATTGTTGCCAGCGTATCTTGCATATACGGATTAGGTTCCCCCAAAGATTATCAGGAGTTAGTATTAAAAATCAGTAAGAACAAAATTTTTAAAAGGGATGATATTTTAGAAAGGCTTATAAATATCCACTATGAGAGAAATGATGTTGATTTTCACCGTGGATGTTTTAGGGTTAGAGGAGATGTAATCGAAATATTTCCTTCCTACTTAGAATATGCTTTTCGCTTAGAATTATGGGGTGATGAAATAGAAGCAATTTCTGAGATAGACCCTCTAAGCGGAAAAGTTGTAAAGAAAAAAGATAAATTGATAGTTTATCCGGCAAAGCATTTTGTTACTACTAAAGATAAATTAGAAAGAGCGATTTTATCTATAGAAGAAGAATTAAAAGAGAGATTAAACTATTTTAAAAAGGAGGGAAAACTCTTAGAAGCTCAAAGATTGGAACAGAGAACTAAATACGATTTGGAAATGTTAAAAGAAGTGGGATATTGCAGTGGAATTGAAAATTATTCTCGTCATATTAGCGGAAGAAAATCGGGAGAACCGCCGGCAACTCTGTTAGATTATTTTCCTTCTGATTTTATGATGTTTATTGACGAATCTCACGTTACTGTTCCTCAATTAAGAGGCATGTTTGCAGGAGATAAATCTCGTAAGGATAGTTTAGTAGAATATGGTTTTCGTCTACCTTCTGCCTATGATAATAGACCATTGTATTTTAAAGAAATAGAAAATTATATGGATAAAGTTATCTTCGTTTCAGCAACCCCAGCCAAATATGAATTAGAAAAAAGTAAGCAAACAGTTGAACAGGTTATCAGACCCACAGGATTGGTTGACCCGGAGATAATTTTAAAACCGGCTAAAAATCAGATTGATAGTTTGATAGCAGAAATAAAAAAAAGGACGGAAAAAAAAGAGAGAGTATTAGTGACTACTTTAACTAAAAGAATGGCTGAAGATGTAGCTGAATATTTGGAAGAAATTAACATAAAAGCAAAATATCTTCATTCAGAGATTAAGACTTTGGAAAGGGTTAACATTTTAAAGGATTTAAGATTAGGTAAATTTAATGTGTTAGTAGGAGTTAATCTTTTAAGAGAAGGATTAGACCTCCCGGAAGTATCTTTAGTGGCTATTTTGGATGCGGATAAAGAAGGCTTTTTAAGGTCAGAAACCTCTTTAATTCAGACTATGGGAAGAGCAGCAAGAAACATAAACGGCACAGTTATTCTGTATTGCGAAAATATTACCGGGTCGATAAAAAGAGCGGTGAAAGAAACTAATCGAAGAAGGAAAATACAGTTAGAATATAATCGCAAATACCAGATAACTCCCAAAACCATAACTAAGGCGGTAGAAGAATTTGCAGTTATCAATAACATAAATAATTTCGAAGATTTTTCTACCGTAAATGAAGAAAGTGAAAAATACTTAAGCAAGAGCAATTTATGGTTACTGATAAAATCTTTAGAGAAAGAGATGAAGCAGGCAGCAAAGAATTTAGATTTTGAAAGAGCAGCCTTGTTGAGGGATGAAATAAGAAGATTAAAAAAAGAGAAAACTTTATTCGGAAAATAAAACTCGTATCTCGTATCTCGTGAATCGTATCTCGTAAAGGAAACAGATGGACAAAAAAATTAAAAATTTTAGAGATTTAGATATATGGAAGAAAGGTATAGAAATAGTTAAAGTTATATATATAATAGTAAGGAAATTCCCTAAATTAGAACTTTACAGTTTAACCAATCAAATGCAAAGAGCAAGTTTATCTATTCCCACAAATATAGCTGAAGGTTTTAATAGGTTTCACAATAAAGAGTATAAACAATTTCTATACATTGCTTTAGGTTCTTGTGCTGAATTGG
>DPXH01000080.1:0-3990 GCA_003527405.1 Candidatus Sediminicultor tertius
AGAAGTTAAGGCCCGTGAGTTAGTGAGAATATATATTACCTTATATTTATCTTTCATTATCTGTCTTAAAGTTGATAAATCCCAGGAAGTATAAACTGGGATAGAATGTACCGTCTGTATTCCGGTAGGGTCATCATCTAAAACGATAATTTTTCTCTTTATTCTGTCTACTGCATTTAACCATTCCTTGTTTATTTTGTTTCCGGGAATAGCCGGAGGAGAAAGTTTTTTAGTAAAATTATTCCAATCTAAATTTTTTTCGTTCATTTATTTTAATCCTAATTTATATTTAAAAGCAAAAAAGTTCCAAATTATTATTAATTCTTTATATAAATAAATGATTGCTCATATTTCATATTATATTAGATTACGCCAAACGCATAGATAAATTCTCACAATCTATTTATTTAAAATCTGTGTAATCTTCTTATTAATCTGAATAATCATCTACAATAATTGTTTTACGTTTAACCTGGGGATCTTTAAATTTGTCTTCAGCATCAGTTAATTTTGAGGAAATACTCCAAACAATTGCCCCTTCCGGACCAGCTTGAAACCAGTGCCAGGTATTTGGTGAAATTATATACTGATCACCAGGACGTATTACAATTTCATGCCAGATATCAATATATCTTTTTCGATGTAAGGGAGGATTTGATTTTGGATTGCAGGTTATACTTCCGGGAACTACTAAATAAAATTCTCCCCATTGACCCCTAATAACTTCAGTTTTACCGGGAAATTTTGCCTTTTCCAAAGGGGGGTGTTTATGTTCAGGAAAAAATTGGTTTGGTTTTAAAATAAGAAGTTTTGCCCCAACCCACTCCGTACTAAATAGAGAGAGTATATGAAGACCGGTAATATTAAATTCATTCAAACCGAGATCTGCAATTTCAATAGAATTAATTTCTTTATTTTGAACAATAAAGCCTGACTCTTTTACGAAATTCCACGCCCAATCACAAGCTTTTTTCCATTCGCTTCTCCTAATCATATCGTACTTTCCTTTTTTATTTCTAAAATTAAGACTAAACAACCCACCCGCTAAGCAGGTGGGTTTAAGAGGCCTCTAAAAGAGGCCAAATTCCTGTTGCTCACTCTCTTCTTTCTTTTCTCTCTCTTCTTGATACTTTACATATTTTCTAATTTTATTCTCATCCAGACCTATGGAACTTACACAATATCCCCGACTCCAAAAGTGATTTCCCCAATAGGGTTTCTTCCTGAGAGCAGGAAAACTTTTGAAGAGTTTTATCGCTGTCTTACCTTTTAGCATTCCCGTTACTTCGGATACTGATAATCTGGGAGGGATAGAAAGTATCATATGTATATGGTCCTCTTTTACGTTCATTTCCAGTATCTCTATATTTCTCCATTCACATAGCATCCTTAAGGTTTGCTCCACAAATTCAGCCACTTGACCTTTTAGTATCCTGTATCTGTACTTTGGACACCAGACTATATGATATTTACATTGATAGATTGTATGGGATAATTTTTTCCATTTACTCATATCTTATCTTAACATATATATCGGTTTTTATGGTAAAACCAATTGGCCATTACCACCTTCAAAGAAGGTGGTTTTTTAAGGTGAAATAAAAATCCTATTACTTTTTTCCCTAATAATAGCCCCTGCAATCGTAAATTATTTTTTAAATTATAATGCTGTTTATCTATATTACATAAAACTCTTAAAATTCCTATTTTTCACAGTACTTTCGAATTTGACCTCACTCAAACCCTTATAAAATAAGGCTTTCTGCCTATATCTAAAAAATGCCTTTTTAAGCGCTTATTTTAAAAAATAGGATAAATCACCTTAACCCCTCTCAAAAAACGCCGCTACGACAATTTTTCGCTAAGACCCTTATTTTGCAAGGCTTTCAGACTGCCAAAAATAGAGTTTTTAGCCCTTTTTTACCCATTTTTGTCCCTATTTTAGGAATACTGCCACCATCCCATATAATAAAAAAAGCGCAGAAACCCTTATATTTTCTACGTTTTAAAGCCTTGACATTTTTCTCCATAAAAAACTGATAATGCTCTAATTTTATATATTTATTTACCTCCCTTACATAGCTAAAAATCAGTTTTTCTGTTCCTCTTTTTTACTTTTTTTAATTACAACTGCCCACTACCATACTCGGGAAAGCCTTGTAAGTAAAGAGTTTTAAAGGGAGCAAATAAGAACAGGAAACCTGTCCCTTGACACATATAATATTATGGCAAAAAAGATAACCACCTGGGAGCAGATATGATTAAAATCTTGTTTTTTTGATTAGAAACTATTCTACCAACATGTTGTTTGTTTACCAACTGAATGGCAGGTACATCAAGCTTATTCTGAAATTTAATCAAACTGCTCGAAACATTTTCATCTGATAGCTTACATTCAATCAGCAGTGTAGGATGATGATCTTTACAAATAAGAAAATCAACTTCTTCTTTTTCTTTATTGCGAATATAATGCAGGGAAAAATCTCCCAATCCTAAATCGTTCCAATTCAAAATTGCCCTGTATAGCTCTAAGCCAACCATATTCTCAAAGCGGATATCTCTGTCATTTATTTGTGCATAGTCAAAAAGATAAACCTTCTTTTCCTTTTTAATTGCCCGGGGAATTTTATGTGTCCATGGTGATATTCGAAATATCAAATAATGGATTTCAAATACTTCAAGCCAGGTTTTAACACTGTCCACGGATACCTGGACATCTGTGTTTAATGAACTTAAGGAGAGAGGATTGCCTACTTTTAGCGGTAAGAGGGAATATAAGATCTCCAGGGAATCAAACTTTTTAATTTGGGTTAAATCTCGGATATCCTCCCGAATTAACTGGTGCTGATAATTATTTGACCACAACCGGTAAAAATCCTTTTTCCCTTTCAAAAAAGGTTCAGGAAAGCCACTAAGCTCAAAAAGATCATTCCATAAACCATAGTCCGTTTGATTATCCTCTTGGAAACGAAAAGGATGATTAATAAAATAAGGCACGGAGTATTGGTGGTTGGTCAATTCTGAATAGGTAAAAGGCAGCAAGTGGAATTTCATATATCTGCCGGCCAGGGAATCTCCCCCTTTTTGATATAAATCTAATCTACCGCTACCGGTAACCAGAAACTTATATTCCTTAGCAAATCTGTCATAAACTCCCTTGAGATAATTCTTCCAATTGCTGTATTTATGAATTTCGTCAAAAATAACCAAGGGGATTGATTCATCCAACCGGTCGACTTTCTCAAAAAAGTAAGGATCCTGGATCAATGCCCTCTTGCTGGGAATATCATCCCAGTTAAAGTAAACTTGGTTGTTAAAATCCCTGGCTATTATTTTTGCCAGGGTCGTTTTTCCGCTTTGCCTGGGACCGGACAAAAATACCATATTTTTATAAGATGATAGCTTTTGCCATATTTTCTGATAAATTATTCTTTCTTTCATGATAACTATAATACTACTCAATTCGAAAAAAGTCAAGACTATTTTAGATAAGACTCGAAAAAAGTCACTTTCAACAATAATATCATTATGTCATAATGAGGTCAGGTCTTGTAGTATAATGCAAACCAATATATCCTGCTATCTCTCTAACGTGTCTAACAACCGTCCCTTGTCACACTTATCACACTTTATTTTTTATTTAGGGTTTTTACACTCATCAACAAAACTCTTAAATATCTCAAAATGTTCTTCATGGGCATAATACATGTGTTCAGGATGCCATTGTACGGCTATTATATATCTGTTATTAGTTGATTCAATTGCCTCAATAACTCCGTCTCTAGTTTTTGCAGTTATTTTAAATCCCGGAGCTACGTCCTTAACAGCTTGATGATGAAATGTGTTTGTATATATATCTTTATTTTTATGAATATTGTATAACTTACTATTTTCTTCAATTAAAACCTTATGAAAATAATCACTTACCGGGCTTCCGACTTGTCTGTGGCATATACAATTTGGTAATTGTGTACTCAAATCTTGATATAT
>DPXH01000080.1:4365-6915 GCA_003527405.1 Candidatus Sediminicultor tertius
TCTATTCTAACTGCTTTTTTGTATAATTCTATTTCAAATTTATCACTTTCAATATTAGTACTTCCTATACCATATATAGGATCTTCTCCAAAAAACATAGGATTTACATCTATCCCACCGGTAAAATAGATTCCATCTAATATATCAAGATATTCTTCGCCTTCTCCCCCAGTATAAGGTAGGATAATTGGTAACCCTCCTGCTTTAGATATTACATCAATATTTCTGTAATGTAGTTTAGCGTAAAAATCACTATTTTTATTTTCTACACTACAAGTTATTCCTATCCTCGGTTTCATAATGACTCCTTATTAAATTTAAGATTATTATATTATGCTTTTAAAATAACAATATATTCTGCCATCTCTTTAATGTGTCAAAGAACCGTCCCCTGACACACTTGCACTATCTCCGGTTAGTCCCAATTAAAAGAAGTAATTTTAGAGCATTGTGGTAATCGGCTATACTCATCATCTCCACCTGACTATGAGTATACTTTACCGGGATACACAGGGGGATTGAATTTAATCCCGCTTCAAAAGCAGCGGCGGCATCAGTACTTCCTCCGGTTACAGTCTCCTGAACTTCTATCTTATTTTTCCGGGCAACTTCTTTTACAAAATTCCTGAGCTTTAAAGAAGATACCCCTTTTCTATCTGCCAGTCTAATAGCCGGGCCTCCCCCGGTACGGGCAGGGCTCTGATGAAAGTTCCCCCAGGGGAGATTACCTGCAGAAACAGTATCCAGAGTATAGACTTCATCAAAAGAATTTCGAGCAGAAAAAGCTTGAGCCCCTCGTAATCCGGTCTCTTCCTGTACGGTCCATACTAAGGTTACGGTATTTTGGGGAGGATGATGGAGGAACTCATCCAAAAGAAGCAGGTTGAGGGCACATCCTACCCGGTCATCAAGGGCTCTGGTAACTACATATTTTTCGTCAAGAATTGTAAAATCCTTCTTTAGCCTGGCCGGTAAGATGGGAACAATCCCTCTTTCTTTCGCTTCCTGATCACTTTCTACCCCTATATCTATATACAGGTCATCCCAACTCAAAACTTTCTCAAATTCTTCTTTCTTGGATAAATGGGGTGGTTTAAGTCCGATTACGCCCTGAACCATTCCCTGGTCAGTTAATATCTCCACTACCCGATTATAGATCCCTCTTACATCCCAGCCACCTATCGGCTTAAACCTCAGGTAGCCATTTTTCTCAACATAACTAATTAGAAATCCAAGCTCATCCATGTGAGCCATAAAAGCGATTTGTCTTCCCCCGTTCCCTACCGTGGTAGAAAGATTGCCTACCTCGTCTTCTTTAAATTCTGCTTGAGGGAACAATTCTTTAATCTTCTCTCTTATCGGCACCTCAAAACCGCTTATGCCAAAAGTATCTATTAAATCTTTCAACACCCGAATTTTATCCATTTTCATCTCCTTTTTCCTGTTTATTA
This sequence comes from Candidatus Sediminicultor tertius, assembly GCA_003527405.1. Lineage (GTDB taxonomy): Bacteria > Atribacterota > Phoenicimicrobiia > Phoenicimicrobiales > Phoenicimicrobiaceae > Sediminicultor > Sediminicultor tertius. The sequence continues at coordinate 5,817 of DPXH01000080.1, forward strand.
AAATAATACAAAGGGTTTTAGTTATATTTTTATCTTTCGTTTTATGGGCTAATCGGGTAGTAAATGACGGCTAGATATATTATCCGGTATTATCTGTAAAGTTTGATTTCTTTGTTAGTAGGGATTGTATGTTAAAATGCATGTTTTATAATCACGAATTCATAGATATATCTAAGATAAGTTTACAATGCAAAACAACTTATTACAACTTGTCGAATATATTCGTATCGCGTATTGCGTATTGCGAAGAAAATAGTTAGTTGGCTGTTGAAAAAAATTGTGAATTTAAATGCCATGCTTAGAGCAAGAGGGCGATATTGATTTTTCCTGTTTCTCCCAGATCATTTGATACTATCTCACATTTGGTTCTGAAAAGAAAGGCAATCTTACCTGGTGCTTTTGGCCGGTATTCGGTCAAGGCATAATAATTCGCCTGGCCTTTGGCAATCACCAGATCAGCAGTCTGAAGTTCTCCTTTTAACTGGTCAGACATTTCATCAAGAGAAATACCCAGTGTATCCGGTCCGGCTAAAATGATTTCTGAGGCAGCCTCTTGGAGGCTTACTGTTTCTCCGTCTTCCATAGTGGCATCACTGGTTATCGGTCCTCCCCTTAAAGCAGAAGTCACTGAAGCTCCATATCTTCTGAGCTCTTTAATCAACAGTTTATCAAAAGCAATCTCACCGACGTTATCATGGATATAAAGTATTTTAGATGAGTTCTTAGCTGTCCGGAGAATTTCGGCTCTCCGGTCTATTTTTAACCCCTCCGAAAGGCAGTCCCGAAGTTCCTCAATTATTTCAGCCATCTGAAAACCATAGCCGGTTCCTACTGTGCGAAAATCAAGATGGTTGCTGGCAATAGCCCAATTAACCAAAAATGAAAACCTTTCCGATTCCTCCAACCCTTCCGCTTCTAAGGCAATCTTTTCTGCCATCTCTACACCTAACTGATTACACTTGTCTCTTCTTTCTTTAAAAGGAATTTCGATTCCCGATATCCTCTTTAGGATTCTGTGGACTTCGGTGATGAAGTAAGAAGGAATTTTATCTGTGGAGAACTCTCGAGCTAAGAACTGAAAGGATTCCTTTAATATCTC
>DPXH01000189.1 GCA_003527405.1 Candidatus Sediminicultor tertius
GTATTGCTTTTATTGGTTACTAATCTTTTTGCAATTGAATTAGGGGTATAATCTAATTCTCTTGCCGCTTCACGGACCTTTCTTTTAAGCTTTTCACTTATATCTTTTCTGTTATTTAAAGCTTTGGAAACTGCTGTGGCTGAAATTCCTAATTTTTTAGCAATATCTTTAATACTAGAACTCATTAAGGGGGCTCCTTTAACGTTTAAGTAATTAATTAAAAAAATATAATCTTTCAATTATAAAGTATTTAAAATTTAAAATTTGAGGGTTGCTTTAACGTTTAAGTGTATTATTTAAAATAATACACCATAAAATAAAAAAATGCAAATTTTTTTTATATCTAATTTTTTATTCATAAACTACCACCCAAGTTTAATTAAAAAATATTTATACTTACTAAACAAACTATAAATCAGCCACCGCAACACCAATCCTGGAATCAGCCATGCCAAAATATAAAAACCATTTACCATTAAATTGCACTAAACCTTCGGAAAAAACTACATTATTTACTTCACCTTTTTCTTCCAATATATTATCTACCTCAAGAAGTGGCGTATCCGTTCTCTTTAGGACTATTCTTGGATCTTCCAAGGAAAAAAGTACTTCTCCGGTCGCATATTCTTTAGAGAAATTTGCACCATTATAAATTAATAATATTCCCTGTTCGGTAATAATAGGAGTTGGCCCTGGTTCTACTAATAAAGAATCAAAATATCTTTCTCCATTATCTTTTTTCCTAAATCTCCTATTAAGCACCGGCTTTGTTTGGGGTTCCCAATCAATTAAATTTTCTGAAGTAGCGATAAATATATCTGAATCTCCAAAATACATATAGTATTTACCGTTAATTTTTTTAGGAACAATTGCTCCTGATTTACTTGCCATTGGCCAATCAGGTAAAATTTTTCCTTTTTTCTCCCAATGGATAAAATCTTTTGATACAGCCAAACACAAGTAATTTGTATGGTAAATCCATCCCGTATAAGTCATATAATATATTCCATCAATTTCTACAATTCTCGGATCTTCTACTCCAGCAAACTCATATTTCTCGGTAGGAACCAAAACAGGTTTGCTCTGTTTTTCAAAGTTATAGCCATCATTACTAATAGCTAAGCCAATACAAGAAACTCGCTTGTCATTTTGGGCTCGGTAAAATAAATATACTTTACTATCTTTGACTAAAGCAGTGGGATTTAAAACATTTTTAGATTCCCATTCATAATCTCCAGCAGTTAATATAGGATTGTGAGGATATTTTACCCAGGGGCCGATCATCCATGGGAAATTTTCTTCTGAATCGGAAGATTCATCACAAATCTCATTAGTATTCGACTCAGCCAAAACTTCAATTACTATATCAGGATAAAACCCTGGTAGATATATTGAAATTACCCAAAAAATAATAACTATTCCAAAATAATATAATATTCTTTTATTATGATTGATTAAATAATTCATCAGACCCCCCTCTTATTAGTTTTTACTATTTACATCTTTCTGTTCATATTATACTAAATTTATTTTTAATTGCTATTATAAAACAATTGGGGTTTTTAAGATGGGATACAACCTTTAAATATATTGGCCTTATTTAAGAGTAAATAATTTTAACTGTAACAATAATGATCTATCTTTTTAATGATGTTGCCTGGAGAAAGGAGAGATTTCTTTTAGCTTGTGGTTGTTATTAGTGCTTTCGACAAGTTCCTTAAGTTTTTGTAAGCTATATTTATAAAATTTCTTATAGCGGGGTTTTAATTCCAAATTTAATACTCCCTGATAATTCTTTAGAATACGGAATATTTTATTATAAGGAACCGCCCCCCAACCTACAGGCATATGCAAATCGCCAATACCAAACTGAATCAGATTAATGTCCTGTTCTTCATATGACAGTTTGGGTTTACCGAAACAATCGTGAATATGCACATGTTTTATATATGGTAGGGCTAATTTTATAGAATCCAAAAATTTGAAGTGATAATATTTAGAAGCCAGATAAGCATGCCCAAAATCGAAAGTAATTCCCACATTCTCGCGATCAATCTTCTTAACTTGATCAACTAATTCTTCGATCTTCGTGCCATAATTATATTTACTAATTTCTCGTAAGAACGTGGGCTTTGGTGTTTTTGGAGTAAAAACTGAGGGAGGAAGCATTTTCTCATTTTTAAATCGTTTTGATAATTCCCAGATAGACTCTTCTTCTACATCCGGAGAGATATTTTCAATAGCAATGGTTACTCCTAAATCTTTAGCAAAAGTAGCTAATTCTTGTAAAGTTTTTATTTCTATCTTTTTTAATCTTTCAATCTTTTTTAGAGAAGGCAATTTTAAAAAACTATTTTTCCTGATGCCTTCACCTTTAATCTCTTCCTGTAAAGGAATTTTTCCACTATGGTATACAAAAATTTCTGCGCCTATAGCATTAGTAAACTCAATTCCCGACTTAAAGATATCCTTCTGTAACTGAAAATTGCTGGTATCCATTAGATTTAATAGATTAGGACCATGAACAGTGTATTTCAAGTTAAATTTTTTCAGGATGTCTGTAATGACCCTGGTCTGCAGCCAATTCAGTCTCCCTTTAAAGATAGCATCAACTCCGTGAACGGGTATCTCTACATAATCAAAGCCAATATCCTGAAAATCGCCTAAAGCCTTTTCAAATAAATCTAAATCTCCATCTATTGTAGGGGAATCTATATTTATTCCAATTCCTTTTATATGCATATCTCCAACTAAAAACTAAATATATTTTTACTAATTATCTCACATTATAGCACAATCAAATTCATATACAAGTATTATATAAAAATAATTAAAATTAATTAAAATTAATTTTAAAAATTGACAATAATAGAAAATATCCTACGATAATCTCGTTTTAAGTCCTATTTTATTATGCTCCACCCTTTGCTCCTCCACCATAAATATTGAGCAAGGCTTCTTGAGTAAAGAAGAAAAAGATTAATACCGGAATAAGTTGAAATAACCCCACAGCTGCTACCATATTCCACTCGGTCATTACAGATTCACTCATAAAATTTTGTAAATAAACAGATAAAACCGTTGACTTTCCTGCACGTCCCACCGTGAAAGTAAATGGAATAATGTAGGCATTCCAGCCTGAAATAAAAGCAAAAATAGATAATGCAGCAATGCCTGGCTTAATATTAGGCATTAAAATTTTCCACCAAACCTGGAAACGGGAAGCACCATCAATTAAAGCAGAGCGCTCCATATCCCAGGAAATATTATCAAAAAATCCTTTCATTATCCATATGCCAAAGGGAAGCTGGAAAGCGACCATCACTAAGGCTACTCCACCTATAGTATTAAAACCAAAACCACCGATAAGAGGGAACCCTTGCCCGATAATAGGGATCTTCGTTATCCAGCGTAATACAAAATAAATTGGAATCAATAGGGTCACACTCGGGAAGGCGTGCAGTATTAGAGTTGCGGAGAGAAATCCCTTCCTTCCTGCAAATTTCATACGTGATAAAGCGTAAGCAGACATTGATGAAACAAAAACTACAATAGTGGTCATAACTGTGGCAAGAAGAAATGTATTAAGAGTCACAAACCATATACTCTGAAATTTAGGACCAAAAGGTGACTTCCACAAGAAACTCCAATTGCTTAAGGTCCACCCTAATGATTCTAGTCCCTCTGTCCTGGTCGAAAATGTTGTAATAATTAACCATAAAAAAGCCAGGAAGATAGGCATACTAAATGTAAGCAAAGCCAGATAGACAAGAATAGATTTAAAATTTAAACGAAATTTATTTAATACCATTTTATTATCATTCTCCTACATATCTCATTATAGCTGATCAATTTTCGGTTCTTGAATTAATTCATTAAACTTGAACACGCGTAAATATATAATTGCCATTATTATACCAATAATTACCAGGATAACTGCCCAGGCCGAACCATAACCCCACTGAGTATTCCCGAAATAGCTGCTAAACGCGCGGTGATAAGCAGTTAACGACCATACTTCAGTTTCATAAAGCCCTGGACCTCCATTTGTAAGAAGAAGAATTTGTTCAAAAGAGGTCAAAAGGGATAGAGTCTGATAAGTAGTAACGAAAAGAAGAGGCCATTTTATCATAGGAATAGTAATATAACGAATGGTCTGCCAGGTTGAAGCTCCATCCACTTTTGAAGCTATCATATAATCTTTAGGTATAGCTTCAATAGCGGAAGAAAATATAATCATCCCAAAGGAAGCTCCGATAAAACCATTGGCTAAAATAACAAAAACCCAGGGATTGGTATTAAGTAAGAATTCCCCTCCGCCTATACCTAAGGGACCAAGAATATGTTTGTTTAGAACCCCCATAGGAGCAGGCCCAGCTAAAGCTTTCCACATCATAATATAAACGACCACCGGAGTAAGACGGCACATAAGCCATATTAAGCGGAAAGCAAAACCAACCCGCCGGTTAATATTCGTAGTAATTAAGGCAATAACTAAAGCCATTCCAACATTGAAAAAAATTAAGGTCATACTCACATACATGAGAGTATTATTTAGAATCCTGGGGAAAAACCTATTAGTAAAGATCTTTACATAGTTATCTAAGGTCCAGTTTGCCGGCTGCCACCATTTGAGTATTCCAAAATTCGTCATATCCAGATTGGTAAAACTTAAAATAAAAACCATAACTAAGGGAATAAAAAAGAATAAAGTTACCACTACAAGAGTAGGGGAAAGAAAAGCATAAGGCAATAACCAGCTCTTTAATTTAGAAAAAAATGATTTTGAGTTTGGGAAACTGGAGAGGGAACTCGTTTCCCTCTCCAGTTGGAAATTTTTACTCATTTAATGATTATCTTATCTCCTAATTCACGATTAAGTCCTTCTACTACAAAATCCACTGCCTTCTCGGGAGTAAAATCACCGCTTACACACGCTGCTAGGGCTTCATAAGTAATGGTAGAATAAGTTCCCCAGTAAGGATTATTAGGTAGGAAAGTAGTGTAATCTAACATGTAAAGCGCTTCACTCAGCAAGCGAGATTGTTTGTAGAACTTATACTCTGTCTGACCTTTAAGGATTCCCAAATGTGTACTGGTGATTGCGTGACGGGTATTGGGACCATAGTTAGTGACTTTAGCAATTAGAGCTACTGCTAAGTCCGGATATTTACACTGGGAACTGACAAGATAAGCCAATGGATGTGTAAGGGAATTGGGTTTACCACCCTTCTCTGCAGCCGGGATCAATCCAAACCCAAAGTTCTCCCACATATAAGCTTCGCCACCAAGGTCTTTAAGGAATTTTTCTGCCCACTCGGCCCATTGCCATGTTCCACCGACCCAGAAGAGTACCTTACTAGTGACTCCGGGATGCCATGCTGAAGACCAATCTAAGCCAAGACAGCCCATTGAACCATATTTTTGAGCAGCGTCATAGAAAAATCCATAATACTTTAAGCCAGCTGTCTTGTCAAAGACTAATTTACCAGTTGCCGAATCAATAGTTTCTCCACCAAAGGCGTAGTAGAAAGGAGTGAAATCAGGGCCATTCTTCGGACGAGTCCAGAAGCCGTTACCTGGCTCAACTACACCCTTATCCACCGCCTGTTTGGCTGTCTCTAACATATCATAAAGAGTGAATTCACCTTTTTCTATTTTCCCGGGTAATGCTGCGATTTCTCCATCTGACCAACCAAGTTTCTTTAATAGGGTTTTATTCCAATAGAGTGGTCGAGCTTCAGCATCTTGAGGAACACCCCAAATCTTACCTTTATATTTAGTGCAATCCCATAGAGTATCAAAGACAAGATTGTATATAGGGAACTCTTCTATTATTCCGTCCAGAGCAATAATCCGGCCCGCTTCAGCCTGGGTACCAATATATTCATGTCCAGTTAACCATATATCAGGCGATTCTCCAGCACCATAGCCAAGTACAAACTCAGTTATATAATCACCCCAATCCAAGTTGTCCTGTATAACTTCCACTTTAACACGACGTGGATCACCCATAGCCTCTAAATCAGCATTAAGATCTTTTTCGGCTACTAAGAAATTAAGGCCACGCCAGTTTTCCATGGGAGGTTTTGCTCTACAACGAACCTTAATAGGAATAATATCCAAATCTTGAGCTAAAGCCATAGCTGTAAAAGACATAACCAGAATTACTATTAATATAATACTTAATAAACTTTTTGAAGTTTTCATTCTTGCTTCCTCCTTTTAAAATTTTGAAAATCTACTCAAGATATTAGATTAACTAATTTTCCTTTCTATCACCTCCTCTTAATTTTATAGAGTACCATCTACAGAAATTCGCTATGTCTAGGTGCTCTTATTGCTCTTAACAATTTTTTCTTTACATCCTCAAAGATAATTATTATAGGCAAACTATATCTTTTCTTTTTAATTAAACTTAGAAATCCACCTGGCACTCAATTTGAGTGCCAGGTGGTAACGTAATTTTGGCTTTGCCAGTGTCGTTCTCTCTCCACTTATGTCATTCCCGCTTCACTTATGTCATTCCCGCGAAAGCGGGAATCTATCCTTATCAAGTGTTGTAATTATGAATTCCGCATCAAGTGCGGAATGACAAAAATAATTAATTTAACAACAATGATTTTTCTGTATTTTTATCGAAAAGATGAATCTTATTTACATTAAAGTGTAATTTAACCTTTTCGCCCATCTCTTTTGTAAATGGGGGAGTAGTAAGCACTTTAATTTGCAAATTCCCTAATTTAACGGTGACTAAAACCTGCATCCCCATAGGTTCGATTACATAAACTTCCGCTTCTTCCCCCTTTTTGTGATCAATCTTTATATCCTCAGG
>DPXH01000029.1:0-1423 GCA_003527405.1 Candidatus Sediminicultor tertius
TACTCCGATAAATAAAAATCCCTTCCAGGTTAGCCCTGCAGAAAAGATAGACCTTTTGGTAAAAGCTACCAGGATGATGCTAAAAGACAAAGTAAAGAAAAGCGAAGGTTCATTCAGTTTTTACAAGACTTTTAAAATATTCGTATCTACCGAAGGTTCTGTAATCGAGCAGACTATATTTGAATCAGGTGGTGGAATTGCCGCTTATGCTATCGGGGAAGGTGATTTTCAAAAACGCTCTTATCCTTCCAGTTTTGGAGGAGACTACGCAACGCGAGGATATGAATTTATCGAAGAGATGAATTTATTAGAAAATGCTGAAAGAATAGCTGAGGAAGCTAATCAGTTATTAGCTGCTCCTCCTGCTCCTACCGGGATAACCGATATTGTTTTGGGAGGGTCTCAACTTGCGCTTCAGGTCCATGAATCCTGCGGGCATCCGGTAGAATTAGATAGGGTATTAGGAAAAGAGATTAGCTATGCCGGAGGGAGTTTTTTAACCCTGGATAAATTAAATAACTTTACCTACGGAAGCCCGGAAGTGACTATCGTAGCTGATGCAACCGTTCCGGGAGGATTAGGAACTTTCGGTTATGATGATGAAGGGGTCCCTGCCTCCAAAAGTTTTCTGGTAAATAAAGGAAAATTTGTAGGATATTTAATGTCCAGAGAAGATGCTTTTAAATTGGGATTACCGAGCAATGGTGCCGGCCGGGCGGAAAATTGGAACAGAATTCCTCTGGTTAGGATGACCAATATCAATTTACTTCCGGGGAATTTGGAATTGGATGAGCTTATAGGAGATATAAAGGAAGGTTTATATTTAGATTATAATAAGAGCTGGAGTATAGATGATAAGAGGATAAACTTCCAATTTGGTACAGAGATTGCCCGGGAGATAAAAAATGGAAAATTAGGAAAAATTTATAAAAACGCAGTCTATCAAGGTATAACTCCGGAGTTTTGGAAATCCTGTGATGGGATAAGCTCTGAAAAATATTGGCATATCTGGGGAGTACCGAATTGTGGCAAAGGACAGCCGGGTCAAGCGATGCATGTGGCACACGGCACATCCCCTGCGAGATTCAGAAAGGTAAAGGTAGGTGCTTCCAAATGAATGATATAAATTCAGGGAAAGAACTTGTTAGTAAGATCAAAAATATTCTTAAAGATTACGATTTTGAAATAATTGCCTCGGGAGGGAGAAGTGAGCTTACCAGATTTGCAGAATCTTATATCCACCAAAATGTGGCAGAAACTAATCTAAATTTAACCGTAAAGATAATAAACGAAAATAAAATCGGTACGGTACGTATGAACAACATTGATGAGTCCACCATATCAAAAAATATAGAAAAGGCAATTGAAGTAACCAAGATTACCCCTAAATTAGATTACCATTATCAATTATTAAAGCCCCAGT
>DPXH01000029.1:1720-3316 GCA_003527405.1 Candidatus Sediminicultor tertius
GAACAGATAGAGATTGACCCGGGGGTCTATACGGTTATTCTTTCTCCGGAAGCGGTTGCAGAAATCTTAAACTATGCCGGCTATACTGCCTTTAACGGCAAAATGATTATGGAGGGCAAGAGTTTCGTCTGTAATAATCAAGGCAAGAAGATTTTTCCGGAGTCTATAACTGTGTCTGATGATCCTTTTGATAAACTTANNACAACAGAAGAATCCACCCTCCTGGTGGCTAATTCAGAAGGAGTCTTTGCCTTTGACCGAGGGACTAAGGTAGATTTCAATTGTGTCATCACTCGGGATAATTCTACTGCCCATGCCTCATTTATAGACAGTGATATTAATAATTTTAATATAAATAAAATCACCGTTGAATTATTAGAGACCGCCTTAAAAAATGTGGAACAGATAGAGATTGACCCGGGGGTCTATACGGTTATTCTTTCTCCGGAAGCAGTTGCGGAAATCTTAAACTATGCCGGCTATACTGCCTTTAATGGAAAAATGATTATGGAGGGCAAGAGTTTCGTCTGTAATAATCAAGGCAAAAAGATTTTTCCGGAGACTATAACTGTGTCTGATGATCCTTTTGATAAACTTACCATGCCCTTACCTTTTGATTTGTTGGGATATCCCCGGGAAAAGATAGACCTCATTAAAGATGGGGTAGTTAAAGACGGAGTATACGACCATCTTACCGCCCTAAAATACAATAGAAAATGTACCGGGAATACTTTATCACCGGAATCTGCTTCTTTCGGAGCCCTCCCTTTTAATCTGACGATGAAAGAAGGAGATAACACTATTGATGAAATGATCTATGGCACTAAAAAGGGTATCTATATTTCCCGATTCCACTATGTCAATATACTCAATCCCATGAGCATTCAGTTGACCGGGATGACCAGAGACGGGACTTTCTTAATAGAAGATGGAAAGATGGGAAGGGCAATCAAAAATATGAGATTCAATACCAGTGTAGTAGATATGTTAAAGGCGGTTGATATGATATCCAAAGAGAGACAGACAAAGGAAGGATTTGTCGGCCCAACAGTTGCCCCCTATCTCAGAACTAATAATTTCACTTTTTCCAGTAAAACAAGCTTCTAAAAAAACAGGAACAGGGGACGGTTCTCTGTTCCTGTTTAGATTAAAATTTGAAATCCCAAAAAGAACAGAGAACCATCCCCTGTATTACTTTTATTTTACTGAGGCGATAAAGATCTCCCCAATGGTCAGGAGATCATCTTTTTTTGGTTTTCTTCCCTGGGATACATTTTCAAAAATAGCTCTTCCCAAAGCGGCAATCATAGAATATAAAAATAGATCTCCGCTTACTTTTTTACCGGAAGATAGAATAACTTCCCCGAATAGATCGCCCGTTTCTTTCTGTTTTTTTCTTAATTTTTTGAAGAGTTCATTTATCTTTTTCTTGCTGTCTTCTTTTTGCATAAAATCATAGCCAATTCTTTGCATAATAATAAAAATTTTAGAATTTTCTTCCAAAAGATTTATATAAAAATTTACTATCATTTTAATCCGTTGTTTAATATTATTTGTTTTAGAAATTATTTCGTTAATCTTTTCAAAAATCTTTTT
>DPXH01000029.1:3392-4894 GCA_003527405.1 Candidatus Sediminicultor tertius
CGATATCATCCATAGTGGCTTCATAAAAACTCTTTTCTAAAGAAGACCTCCCGGGCAGCTTCTAAAATTTTTTCTTTTTTATCAATATTTTCCATATCCATTAGAATGACCACTCTCCCATCAGGTATAGTCCCTCCGCACTTCCCATCTGTCCCAGATTGGAAGTCAACTCTCCTGAAACAGAAACATAGGAAAGAGTAACTGAAAAATCATCAGTGAAATCATAGCTGGCCCCAATAGAATTTATCATACTTCCATCCTGAAGGCTAATTATGCCTAAATAATTAGGAGTAAGCTTACTGTCTTCTAATTCCTTTCTGGCATTTAAAGAAATATAAGGAGAGCATTGGTCTCCTTCTTCAAAGGCAAATCCCCAGATGAAAGCTTAAATTTAAATAAAGGTCAAAAGAGGTAGTATAATCTGCACCGATTACTGCTTTTATATAAGGGTCTTTTAGCATATCTTCACCCTGCACTTCCCAGGACTGGGGGATGATATAAGCCAGGTCACCTCTAAGGGTAGCTCCTTCAATCCCCGGGAAATCTCCCTGGAATTCAAAGCCAAAAACACCTTTTTTAGGGTATCCCAAACCTAAATCTAAAACCATTCCGGAATCCCCGGGAACAGGTTGCATAGTTTCCGGATAGCCATTAAAGTAATATCCGTTATAGTAACTGATTGCCGCATCAAAGGAGGTAAAGCTTCTTCCTAATTTTATTCCCCAAACCGGATTTTCCGGAGTGTTATGAGTTATATTGACAGAGGTTATTTCTATTCCCTGAGCCTGGAATTGAGGGGCGAACATAGAAAGATACATTTGCTCTTCGTATTTTTCCGGCATATAAGAAGGAATGAAAGAAGGCAGGACTATTGCCTGTAAATAAGTAATATCATTAAAGTAATAAGTTGCATCAGCGGCTAATACTCCGCTTTTTTGGGCCATAGTCGTAAAAGATATTCCAGGTGGAAGAGGATTAAAATTATCTAAGGGACTAAACATATCCGCTGAACCCCAACTTACAATTAATTTACCTGCCTTTACATCGAGATTAGGAATAAGATCATAAGCACCTATATAAATTTCTTGGGGTATAATCATAAAAGGATTGGGAGCAGATTTATTAGAATATCTAATAACCAAGTCTCCTTCCGCAAAAATTTCATCAGTAAAACTATGAATATAATTAAGGTCTAAGTTTAGAGTATTGCTTAGATCATTCTCAGTAAAATTGTATCCCCCCGAATAGGTTAAACTTCCAGAAAAATCTCCGGCATAAACCGAAGCTGAAAATAACAAAATCATAAATGTTACCAAAAAAATATTTCTTTTCATAATTATGTTTTTTCTCCTTTGTTCTTTTAACTGTATCGCGTATTACAATGCTACAGAGTGTAGCATTTAGCGTATAATGACAGGTGAAACGCCTGTTACTATAAGGTTCCTATCCCGGGCAGCACAAGGTCTGGCCCTACATATTATATCTTATAGGTTTATTCATGC
>DPXH01000070.1:0-905 GCA_003527405.1 Candidatus Sediminicultor tertius
ATGGATAGATTATGTCAGATGGAACACGTGATAAATATCAGGTGGGCTACCAGGACCCCGGTTACTCTCCCCATGAGAGTGACTGATAAGTTAACCAAGTTAATCGGGAGTTATTTGAAACCAGGGAAAAGAAATATCTGCGTAGTTACTCATATTGAAGGAGCCTCTGAGGTTACTCCGGAATTAGCTGAGGCAGTGATGAAGTTTAGAAGGCAGGGCATATACGTGTATAACCAATTAGTTTATACTCTGGAAACCAGCAGAAGATTCCAGAATGCAGCGGCGAGAATAGCGATGAAGAAAGCAGGAGTAGACCCCTATTACACTTTTTACCCTAAAGGGAAAAAAGAAACCGAAGATTACCTTGTCCCTGTTGCCCGCTTATGGCAGGAAAGAAAAGAGGAGGCTCGATTATTACCGGGACAATTCAGGACTGATGAACCGGTATTTAACGTTCCTCGATTAGGTAAAAACCATATTAGAGCCTGGCAGGATAGAGAATTGATAGGATTAAACAGAGAGGGGCAGAGAATATATTTATGGCATCCCTGGGAAAAAGGCATAGCCTCAGTTGAGCCATACATATATAAAGATCTCCCCATTTATAAATATCTTCAAGAACTGGCGAAGAGAGGAGAAAACATCGAAGAATACAAGTCAATTTGGTACTACTATTAAACACCGAAGAAGAAAAATTGACTATAGGAGGTGATGAAAAAAATTAAAATTTAATCAAGCTCGAAGATTTGAGTAGATTTAATCAGTAGATGTAGTGAATTTAAAAAATAAAAAATGGAGGTGTTATGTAAGATGAAGAAATCTTTAAGCATAATATTAATGGTTAGTGTATTAGTATTTTTATTTTCCGGAATTAGCTTAGCTGCTACTCATATTACTTTTGGAAC
>DPXH01000070.1:1277-4637 GCA_003527405.1 Candidatus Sediminicultor tertius
TGGACTAAATTGTTAAAAGCAGAGGAAATTGAAGTAACCGCTGAGTCGACTGCTGCTTCTGTAGAGAATTGTAGATTAACAGGTAGTGGAGAAATTCAGATTGGAATGGCAATGGCTAGTGTTTCATTCAAAGCTTATAAAGGTATAGTACAATTTGAAGGGAAGCCACAATCTATTCTTGGTCTATTTTCTATGTATCCAGCACCCCAACATATTCTAACTTTAGACCCTGATATTAAATCTATTAGAGATTTAAAAGGAAAGAAAGTTTCAGTGGGTGCCCCGGGAAGCGGAAATGAAACTATATCCCGACTGATTATTGAAACTGCCGGTTTGACTTATGATGATATGACAGTCAGTTATTATTCTCAACCTGAGGCAGCTCAAGCTTTAAAAGATAGGAATGTTGATGTGGTATTTTGGAATTTCGCTTATCCTGGTTCTGCAGTACAAGAAGTGACTGCAGTAAGAGATGTATATTTTATATCAGTAGATGATGACATTCTTAAAGAATTAGTTGCAAAATATCCTTACTACCAAGCGGGAAAAATACCTGCTAATACCTATAAAGGACAAGATTATGATGTTGCGACTGTACAGGATGGAAATGATGTGGTTGTAAATAAGGATCTTGACGAAAATACCGCATATTTATTAGTAAAAACACTATTTGAAAATGCTAAAGAAATACATGATGTCCACCCCGTAGCAAAACTATTAATTCCTGAAATTGGTGTAAAGACCGTTACCCCACTTCATCCTGGTGCAGAAAAATACTTCAAGGAGAAGGGATTACTTTAATGTTCAGTAAAATAATCAGGGGAACCTTTATGGTTTCCCTGATTATTTTTTTCATCACAATATTATATTTCATAAACAATAAAGAGAATAATCAGAAACAATATTATTTAGAGATTATTAACAGAAATAATGATGCTATATTAATTAAAATTGAAGTTACTGTTGGGGATAAATTTTATTTGGAATATATCAATTCAAAAGATTTAAATTCAGTATATGATACTTTTGAAATAAGAGAAGACGGAATATTTTGTCTGCTTACCGAGGAATATCCCTGGTATGGTGTGGGACAAGAATGCCATGCCTCTAAAGATATAAAATTTACCGATAAATTGGTAATAGTAAATGTAAACAGGGAGATGAAAGCACTTCCTTTACGGGTGGCTTTTACCGTAGAGCAAAAAATAAAATATAAAGAGAGAGAATTTATTTTATCTTCTTTAGCTAATAGAGGAGACCCCATAGATATAATTATTGCCACAAAAGGAGGCACGAATGATAAATAAGGAAAAAGATAATTTGCGCGCTAATAAAGAAAAAGACAACGAAATTGTAGAAGTAGTTGATGAAAAGATACTAAAAGAAATCGAAGAAATTGAAACCAAAAATAAAAGAGATTTAACCGGACTATGGTCTATCCCTATCATAATTGCTTCTATCGGATTATTTATTTTTCATATGTATACCGGATGGTTTGGAGCCTATTTTAGTCTAATTCAACGTTCTATCCATTTTATGTTTATCTTAACTTTAACCTTTAGTATTTTTGCTCGTAGCAAAAAAACTCCCAGAGATAAAATACAATTTTACGATTTGATATTTATTGGAATCTCTATAATTTTATGCTACTACATACTTACTAATTATAAAGAGTTGGTCTGGCGGGCGGGTGCTGCAAATCCCATGGATGTTTTTTTAGGGGCTGTTTTGGTCTTACTTACTTTGGAGGCAACCCGAAGAGCAGTAGGCTTTCCCTTAATGTTAGTAGCAGCATTTTTTCTTTTGTACGCCTTAGTCTTTGGACCTTATATGCCGGGAAGATTCTCTCATGGAACCTTTTCTGTAAAAAGAGTAGCCTATTATCTTTACCTTACAGATGCCGGAATATTCGGGACTCCCTTAGGTGTTTCGGCGAGTTTTGTCTATCTTTTTATTTTATTTGGAGCGATATTAAATAAGACCGGGGCAGGTAAGTTTTTTATTGATTTTGCAACTGCCTTAACCGGATACACCAGAGGCGGGCCGGCTAAAGCTGCAGTAGTTTCCAGCGGTATGATGGGGACTGTATCAGGCAGTTCTACCGCTAATACGGTTACTACCGGTAGTTTTACTATACCTTTGATGAAGAGCGTAGGTTATAGTTCGGTCTTTGCCGGAGCAGTAGAACCGGTTGCCTCCACTGGCGGCCAGATAATGCCGCCTATTATGGGGGCTGCTGCCTTTATTATGGCTGAATTTTTAGGGGTTCCTTATATTGAAATTGCTAAAGCGGCAATTTTCCCTGCCTTATTTTATTATTTTGCCTTATTCATGGCTGTAGATCTTAAAGCAGCAAAAATCGGTTTACGTGGCCTTTCCAGAGAACAGTTACCTAATCTATTTAAAACTTTAAAAACGGGATGGATTTTATTAGCTCCTATCTTTGCTTTAATATATTTATTGGTCCAGGGTTATTCCCCACAAAAATCAGTGGTGCTTAGTATTGTAGTATTGGTTATAGTGAGTATGTTTAGTAAAAAGACTAGATTAACCCCGAAGAAATTTTTAGAAGCTATAACTGAAGCAGGAGTTTCTGCAACTACCGTAGCGGTAGCTTGCGCAGCCGCAGGAATAATTGTAGGAATTACTACTATGTCCGGATTAGGATTAAAATTTACCGGAATCGTATTCGAAGTTTCTCATGGCATTTTACCCATAGCTTTAATTTTAGCTTCTTTAGCTTCTCTGGTGTTGGGGATGGGCATACCTACTACTGCTAACTACATTATAATGGCTACTTTGATTGCTCCTGCTTTAATCAGATTAATGGCTGAAAATACTCATCTTATCCTGCCTCACATGTTCGTTTTTTATTATGGTATATTAGCAGATATTACTCCCCCGGTAATGCTGGCAGTATTTGCCGGAGCAGCGATAGCCAGAGCTCCGGCGATGAAAGTGGGAATAGAATCTACTAAATTAGCTATTCCGGGATATACGTTGCCTTTTATGTTTATATTTCACCCCGAACTAATTTCTTGGAATTTTACTCCGGATTTGAATTTAGCTAAATTAGGGTTCTTCTTGTTATTAGCTACAGCAATGTCGATTGGAATAGCCGGAGGTATGCAGGGTTACTTGATTAGGGAGACTAAATTTTATGAAAGAATTATGCTCTTAGCAGGTTCTTTTATGATAGTCCCGGCAAGCTATATGATGAATTTAACAGGACTTGCTTTAATAGGGGTAACCTTAGTATCTCAAATTTTGTTTAAACCACAAAAAGCAGCAGTTTTGGAAGAATAGCAAAATAAAAAGCGTATCTCGTATCTCGTGAATCGTATCTCATAAAAAAATAGT
>DPXH01000127.1 GCA_003527405.1 Candidatus Sediminicultor tertius
AGAACCTGTGATCCGGCTACTGCCTCTGATTATGCTTACGTACTTTACATTATTAAAGGGGCTAAAGAAGTAAACACTGGTGAGATAACTGATCTAAGTCATATAGGGGTAAAGGCAATAGATGATTATACTATTCAATTTGCTTTAAATCATCCTGCCGGTTATTTCCCTGCCATTGCCGGAATGTGGGTAGTTCGACCTGTTCCTAGATGGACTATTGAAAAATATGGCGAAAAATGGACTGAACCGGAAAATATTGTCACCAATGGTCCTTACCTTTTGACAAAGTGGGCTCATGAAGACGAACTAATTATGGAGAAAAATCCTGATTATCCTGAGGCCGATAAGGTACAGATAGAAAAGATTCATTGTGTGATGATTGTAGAAGCTTCTACTGCTATGGCTATGTATGAAGACGGGAAATTGGATTCTGTAGGAGTTCCCTTAGATGATATGGACAGAGTAAAAACAGATCCCGTATTAAGCAAAGAACTGACCATTGCGCCTTATCTTTGTACTTACTATTACGGATTTAATAATAGTAAACCACCAATGGATAATCCTTTAGTTCGCAAGGCATTTTCTGCTGCCATTGATAGACAATCTTTAATAGACTATATTACTAAAGGAAATCAAATACCTGCTACTACCTTCGCCTGCCCGGGCATCTTTGGTCATGTACCACCTTCAGAAGGAATTGGTATAGGATTTGATCCGGAAGCGGCCAGAAAATATTTGGCGGATGCCGGATATCCTGGAGGAAAAGGCTTGCCGGAAATTACTTTGATGTTTAATACTTCCGAAGGCCATCGTAAAATTGCCCAGGCAATTCAGCAGATGTGGAAAGAACATTTAGGAGTAGAGGTTAATTTGACTAACCAGGAATGGAAAGTATATCTTAAGACTTTAAGTGAGGATGCTCCTCAGATCTTCCGTTTGGGTTGGTGTGCAGATTACCCTGATGCTAACAATTGGGTTTATGAAGTTTTCCACTCTACTGATAGTGACAACAGAATTCAATGGCATAATGCGGAATTTGATAGGGTAGTGGAAGAGGCAGCTCGTGAATCTGACCCCGCGAAGAGGTTAGAACTCTACAAGAGAGCAGAACAGATTCTCTGTGAAGAAGAAGCTGCCATGGCTCCTATCTATTTCTACACCATAGTAAATATTACCAAACCTTATCTGCAACGTACTTTTGCTCCGATGGGTGGAGAACATATTAGAGATTGGAGAATTACGAAATAACAGAGTTTAAGAAAGATTAATTTTTTTAAAATAGCCATGCATCCTTAAATAAAAATAAGGGGATTGCGTGGCTATTTTTTGCCTTTATTTTTTTCCATTTTATGATATAATATTTTGGTAACATTCTAAGAGATAAATTAATTATTCTTTTTTTATTTATCTAATGTTGTAGTATAAACTTAATAAAAATTTAAAAAAAAAGGAGGAAAATATGATCAATTATATTATTAGGAGAGTTTTATGGGCTATACCGGTTTTATTGATAATATCTTTAGTGACTTTTGGTTTAGCCCATGTTATTCCTGGAGGGCCCTTCGATAAAGAAAAACCATTACCAGCGGAGATTATTGCCAACTTAGAAGCTTACTATGGTTTAGATGACCCTTTATGGAAACAATACACTGATTATCTATGGAACGCCCTTCATGGTGATTTCGGTCCTTCTTATTCTTCTCGAGGCAGGACGGTAAATGATATTATAAGCGCACATTTTCCCGTTTCAGCCCAATTAGGGGTATTAGCTTTAATGGTAGCTATGGTGGTGGGGATTCCTCTGGGGATGGTTTCTGCCCTAAAACAAAATTCTTTTATAGATTATTTCTGTATGTTCTTTGCTTTATTGGGGGTTTCTGTTCCGGCAATGACTTTAGGACCTCTGCTAATCTGGTTTTTTGCTTTAAAATTGCATATCTTACCTGTAGCCCGATGGGGAACCTGGCAGCAGGCAATTATGCCTGCCTTTACATTAGGCATAGGAGGTGCTGCTATTTTAGCAAGGTTAACCAGAGCGAGCATGCTGCAGGTGATTAGAGAAGATTACATCAGGACGGCAAGATCAAAGGGAGTCTCAGAAAAAAATGTCACCGTCCATCACGCGCTGAAAAATGCCCTTATTCCGGTGGTAACTGTAATAGGTCCCATGTTTGCTGCCTTGGTTACCGGCTCTTTAATTGTAGAGCAGATATTTGCTATCCCGGGTTGTGGAAAATATTTTATTACCAGCATTACCAATCGAGATTATCCCGTGGTTTTAGGCATTATGTTGCTTTATGCAGTTTTGATAATTGCAGCAAATCTATTGGTTGATATCACCTATGGATGGATTGACCCTCGGATTAAATATACTTAGGATTATTACAAAATAAGGAGGATGTATTATCTTGGAAGTAAAATTAAAAGAAAAAGAGAAGTTTGAGGATGAAACAGTTATCTTGGAGAGACCTGAGGTAAATCTATGGAAAGATGCCTTTCGAAGAATGTGTAAAAATAAAATGGCTGTACTGGGTGCGATAATCGTTACGGTCTTGTTTATTCTTGCTATTTTTGCTCCTTATATTGCTCCTTATCATTATGCAGAAGGCAGCCTTATAAATAATTATGCTAAACCAGGTACCAAATATTTATTGGGAGCAGATTTTATGGGCAGAGATCTCTTAAGTAGGATTATTTATGGTACCAGAATATCGTTGAGTGTAGGAATAGTCGGGGCTGTTACTGCTTTTATAATCGGAGTGTTTTACGGAGTTGTTTCGGGGTATTATGGCGGTAAAGTCGATAATATTATGATGCGCTTTGTGGATATTATGTATGGTTTCCCCACTTTGTTATTAATTATTTTATTGATGGTGCTCTTTAAATCTACTTTTGCTATAGCTACTCCCGGGACTTTTGCCGGATACCTGAATACTATTGACAGGGCTTTTGGTGGACTATTTTTTATCTTCATTGGCATAGGAGTTACTGCCTGGATTGGAATGGCCAGAATTGCCCGGGGAATGGCGCTGTCCTTACGGGAAAAGGAATTTGTAGAAGCTGCTCGGGCAACAGGAAACAGTAATTTACAAATAATATTAAAACATGTATTACCCAATTTAATAGGTCCCTGTATTGTAAGAGTAACCCTGGCAATACCCGGATATATTACTTTTGAAGCATTTTTGAGTTTTATTGGTTTAGGAGTGAATCCTCCTACCCCGAGCTGGGGAATGTTAATTTCAGAAGGATATCAGGCAATGCGTTCTTATCCTCATTTGGCCATATACCCCGGATTAGCCCTGGCTATCACCATGATGGCTTTTAATTTTATGGGTGATGGATTACGCGACGCTTTGGATCCACGAATGAAATAGGCTTCTTGTGCGCCCGTAGCTCAATGGATAGAGCAGGGGCTTCCTAAGCCCTTGGTTGGAAGTTCGACTCTTCTCGGGCGTACCATACTTAAAATTGTTTATCTAAAATAATTAAATTGTATAAAAATTTCCTTAAACGAAATATTTTGGATGGAAAAAGTTTTAAGTTTTGAACTAACGACTAACGACTAATTTATTAGAGGATTTTTAAATGAAAATTGATTTAGCTGACCAAATTAAAGAGATATTGTTGGGTTCTATCGAAAAAAATATTAAGCAGAGTAATTTCCAGATCGAGGATGTTCCCAAGATAATATTCTTAACTCCTAAAAATAAATCTCATGGAGATTTATCCACTAATATTGCTATGCAATTAGCTCGAGAATTAAGGGCAAAACCCTTAGATGTGGCTAATTTTATTGTAAATAATTTAGATATTCAGGGCACAATTGTAGATAAAGTCAAAATTGCCGGCCCGGGTTTTATAAATTTTTGGTTGAGTGAAAATTGGCTATATAAGGTTATAGATGAAATTAGGGAGCAAGGAGAGGATTATGGTAAAGTAAATTTAGGTAAAGGAAAAAGGGTCCAAGTAGAATTTGTCAGCGTTAATCCCACCGGTCCCTTGCATGTCGGTCATGGAAAATGTGCAGCAGTAGGAGATGCGTTAAGCAGTATATTAAAAGCAGCAGGATATGAAGTAGAAAAAGAATACTATATCAATGACCAGGGAAGACAGATTGACCTCTTAGGGCGATCAGTTCAAGTAAGATATAATAACCTTTTGGGGGAAAAGAAAGAATTTCCCGCTGATGGCTATAAAGGCGAATATATTATTGATATAGCTAAAGAAGTTATAGATAAATTTCAAGATAAGTACAAAGGAAGAGATGATAAAGAAACCCATGAGTTTTTTAAAGAGTTTACTTTAGAAAAAATTTTATCAGGAATTAAAAAAGATTTAAAAGATTTTGGAGTAGAATTTGATGTTTGGTTTAGTGAAAGATCACTTTATAAACATAATAAACTTCAAGAAGTTATAGAATTACTCAAGCAGAGGGGTTTTCTTTATGAAAAAGAGGGTGCACTCTGGTTAAAGTCCACTGACTTTGGCGACGAAAAAGACAGGGTAGTAATTCGGGAAAATAATATTCCCACTTATTTTGCTTCTGATATTGTTTATCATCAAAATAAGCATCAGCGAGGGTTTGATAAGGTAATAGATATTTGGGGTGCTGACCACCATGGTTATATTAAAAGGATGAAAGCAGCAGCACAAGCTTTGGGTTACCCCGAAGGTTTTTTGGATGTATTAATCGTGCAGTTTGTAACTTTAATAAAAGATGGCAAAGAAGTAGGAATGTCTACTCGAGGAGGAGAATTTGTTACCCTAAGAGATTTAATACGAGAAGTGGGCAAAGATGTGGCTCGTTATTTCTTTTTGATGAGGAGTTATGATAGTCATACGGAGTTTGACTTAGATGTGGCTAAATCTCAATCTATGGAAAACCCCGTATATTATATTCAGTATGCTTATGCGCGGATATGTAGTATAATAAAAAAAGCTGAACAAGAAGGAATAAAAATCGATAAAAACAAAGAAATTAATCTCCGCTTATTGGATAAAGAGGAAGAGATTGAATTGATTAAAAAACTATCTTCCTTAAAAGAAGTGGTTAGAAAGAGTGCCTTAACCTGGAAGCC
>DPXH01000003.1:0-1621 GCA_003527405.1 Candidatus Sediminicultor tertius
TAACTTATTGTTACTCAAATTTAGATCAAATTATAAAAATGATATCGCAAAAGGATAAAATCTCACCGAGCGTTATTTATTCAAAATTAAATGGCTTACCTAACGAAGTATTATTTTTAGCTATTGTGGAAAGTGACACTGATATTGTAAAAGAAAGGGTAAGCAGCTATTTTCTAAAATACAAAAAAGAAAGTCTATATATTTCTGGAAAGGAATTAAAGGAATTACGGGTAAAGCCCGGCCCGATATACTCGCAGATTTTAAATAAATTACTTTCCGCCCAGCTGGATGGAGAGGTAAAAAATAAAAGAGATGAAATTAGATTGGTAAAAAATATTCTAAAAGGAAGGAATAAGATATAAAAAAATGTTGGATAATATATTCGAAATAGCCTGGAGCATCCCGGCTGTTCTGATCGCCATTACTTTTCATGAGTACAGTCATGGCCGGATGGCTTATAAATTGGGAGACCCAACAGCAGCAGAAGCGGGAAGGCTTACCTTGAATCCTCTGGCTCATCTTGACCCTATAGGAACTTTGATGCTGCTTTTATTCCGATTTGGGTGGGCAAAACCGGTCCCGGTAAATTTTAATAGGTTGCATCATCCTAAAAGAGATATGATATATGTTTCATTGGCCGGACCTATTGCTAATATAGTAATTGCCATAATATTTGCCCTTATATTAAAGTTAAGTTATTATTTTATCGGGCAAATCACCATGGCACAAGGAAGCTCTTTTTTTAATCTATTGGTCACCATACTAAGAGGGTGGATAATATTTCTACAGACCGGTGTAATAATAAATTTAGCACTTGCCATATTTAACTTGATTCCTGTTCCGCCTTTAGATGGGTCTAAGATATTGCTGGGACTTTTGCCTTATTCTCAGGCCTACAAGTATGCCAAGTTAGAATCTTATGGGCCAATTCTCTTATTAATTCTGGTATTAAGTGGTATAATTGGAAAAGTATTATTTCCTATTGTATTTTTTATATTTCGTTTGCTAGTATAAAATAAATTAAATTTAAAATGTAGAGTATATAGTAAGAAAACTAAAATTTTAAAACGCAAAGCGCAAAACAAAATTCGCATCTCGTATCTCGTGAATCGTATCTCGTAAAGATAGTTAACTAGTTTACCGGTTACCCGGTTGGAGAATTAAATTGAGACTGATTAGTTGATAAATTAACGTTCGTCTAATTACTGAGAACTTGTATTTGAAATTAGCGGCTAATTTGATTGGCCGACTGGCAGAATGGAAGACCGACAGACAAATTAATCTTGCACTTGCAGCTCGAACCTAAACGCTAAACGCTGTACGCTATACGCTATATTTATACACTAACGACTAATTCAATCGGTGAATTAAAAAATATATTTTAATAATAAATCAAGAGAGGAGTATTTCAAATGGCAGGAATAATTTTTAGCGGAATGAGGCCTACCGGCAAATTACACTTAGGAAATTACTTGGGAGCTTTGGAAAATTGGGTAAAACTTCAGGAGGAATACAAGTGTTTTTTTGGAGTCGTAGATTTACACGCCCTTACTACCGGCTACGACAATACTGAAAATTTAAAAGAAAATATCACGGAGATGCTTATAGATTGGTTTAGCGC
>DPXH01000003.1:1997-2923 GCA_003527405.1 Candidatus Sediminicultor tertius
CTTTTTTCCATGATTACTCCTTTGCCCTGGTTAGAAAGAAATCCGGTATTAAAAGAACAGGTAAGAGATTTGGGATTGAAAGATAATATTGGTTATGGTCTTTTAGGATATCCGGTTCTAATGGCTTCAGATATTTTAATCTACAAAGCGAATGCCGTACCGGTAGGGGAAGACCAGGTGCATCACATAGAATTAACTCGGGAAATCGCCAGACGATTTAATAATCTTTATAAAAATGTTTTTCCTTTACCTCAGGTAAAATTGACCAAGGTTCCCCGTGTGCCGGGAACTGACGGAAAGAGAATGAGTAAAAGTCTGGGGAATACCATATCCATATCCGAGTCGCCGGAAAAGATAGAAGAAAAAGTGAAGACTATGATAACTGATACCCAAAAAATAAGATTAAATGATCCGGGGCATCCGGATATTTGTGTGGTGTTTACTTATCAGGAGATATTTAATCCGGAACAATCCGAAGAAATATCTGTCGGATGTAAATCAGGAAAATTGGGGTGCGTGGAATGCAAAAAAAGATTGGCACAGTCCTTAATAGATAAGTTTGATGGATTCAGAGAAAAGAGAAAATATTATGAAAAAAATCCGAAAATAATTAAAGAAATTGTAATCGAAGGGAGCAAAAAGGCCAGGCAGGTAGCTAAACAAACCCTTGGAGAAGTGAAGAAAGCCATGAATTTAGATTATGAATAATAAAAATATAGACTTTAAAATAAAGATTAATGATTCGGATTACTCGATAGACGAATTATTGAGAAATATAAAAGAAGGTACAGAAGATATTGAACAGATACCTATTACTGAAGTAATTGACCAGTATTTAAAGTATGTTGTTCAAAACAAGGGACATATTGACCTGAGCATTGCCGGTAAAACTATAGCCGAAATAGCGATAATATTAAAAATGAAAT
>DPXH01000176.1:0-1739 GCA_003527405.1 Candidatus Sediminicultor tertius
TTATGCCATAGTATTTTTCTAACATTTTTAATACTCTTATATTTTTTGATTGTCTTAGCCCTTTATACCAGGCCAGCAATGTATCATTGTCGTGTGTTCCGGTGTACAAAACGCAGTGTTCTTCACAATCTTCTGGCCGTGATTTCAGAAAAGTACTTTCGCCAAAGGAAAATTGTAAAATCTTCATTCCCGGAAACCCAAAGCTTTTCTTCAACTTATTGACTTCCGGAGTTATAAATCCTAAGTCTTCAACTATAATTGGCAGATCCCCCAGATACTGTTTTACCGTAGAAAACAGTTCGTACCCAGGTGCTTTTACCCATTTACCTTTTACCGCTGTCTTTTCTGATGCATCGACCTCCCAGTATGCTTCAAATCCCCTGAAATGGTCTATTCTGGTAATATCTACCTGTTCAAGTAGTTTCTCAAAACGCTTTCTCCACCATAGGAAATTATTTTCCTGCATACGTTTCCAATTATAGTGAGGGTTCCCCCAAAGCTGTCCTGTTTTACTAAAATAGTCAGGTGGAACTCCTGCCACTTTTCTGGAATTGCCTTCATCATCTAAATCGAATAACTCAGGATGTACCCATACATCACTACTATCATGCGCTACAAAAATCGGTAAATCCCCTATGATTTTTATACCGTTATGATTTGCATAATTTTTTAATTTGCTCCATTGCTTGGAAAAAATATATTGTAGAAACTCATGGTAGCGTATTTCATCCGCTAATTTATTTTGATATTTCTCTACGGCCTTTTTTTCTCTGAAGGTAATATCTGTATCCCAACGGTTCCATACTCTATTATCGAAATATCCCTTGAGGGCCATATAAAGGCAAAAATCTGGCAGCCAATATTCATTTTCTTCTTTAAACTGCGCATAATCATCGCCTTCTGCTGATTGGTTAAATCGATTAAATGCTTTTAAAAACAGTTCATTTTTAAATTTAATTACTTTGGAAAATTCAACTTTGGTTTCTGCAAAATTCGGTACATTAGTTACTTCTTCCGCTTTTAGTAAACCATCTTCGATTAACTTGTCTATGCTGATCAGTAAGGTGTTCCCGGCAAAAGCAGAAAAACAATTATAGGGAGAACCTCCGGATGCAGGCGGATTAAGAGGTAATATCTGCCACAGTTTTTGATTCGCTCTTTTCAAAAAATCTATAAAATTATAGGCTTCTTTGCCGAAATCACCAATTCCGTACTCAGAAGGTAATGAGGTAAGGTGTAAAAGCACTCCACTTGCTCTATCAAATTGCACTTTGATTCACCAACTTTTTATAGCACTAAAAAATTTCTTATTTCTTATATAATAATTCATAATAATCTTTTATCATTCTATCCATAGAAAAAAATCTTTTGGTTGATTCTATGCTTTCTTTCATCATTTCCAACCATTTTTGATGATGGTTATAATATGTAGGAATTACTCTTTCCAGTAATGTATCGTAAAGAGCTTTTGCATCTCTTTCATCTTGTTTTTCAACTGTTTCGGGTATATTTTCATCCCCGATCGCCCAACCGTTAATGCCATCTTTACATACTTCTGGCCACCATCCATCTAAAATTGAACAATTTAACACTCCATTCATCGCTGCTTTCATACCGGAGGTACCACTTGCTTCATTCAGTCTTCTCGGGTTATTCAGCCAAACATCACAGCCTCTGGTCAGCATTTGTCCGATCTCCATATCGTAATTCTCCATAAAAACTACGCTATTAGGATATTT
>DPXH01000176.1:2125-2805 GCA_003527405.1 Candidatus Sediminicultor tertius
CCCGAGAAAATAATTTGGACTTTACCATCTTTTAAATATTTTTCTAATTTTTTTTCATCTTTAAATATTAGATTACTTCTTTTATAAGAAGTAGCCCTTCTGGAAAATCCAATTAATAATGCATTAAGATTCAACTTAACTCCAGAGCGTTTCTTAACAAAATTGATTATTTCTTTTTTTATTTCCTGATGATTATTCCACATCTCATCTAAATTTAAATATTTCTTTTTCATTCTTTCGTCTACCCATGTTCCCACATGGATTGCATTAGTTATCCCGATGATTTTTGATCTGTTCTTTGTTTTTGCCCACATTTTGTTTGCCGTCTTCGCATGTAATTTAGATACGGCATTTGATTTTCTGGATAGTCTTAGTGCTGCCACTGTCATATTAAATGGTATCCCACCAATACGACTCATTTTTTCTACTGAGAAACCTAAATTCGCCCCCATATAAGTAAGCGCCTCTATGTTGTGCTTTTCATTTCCTGCTTCGACCGGAGTATGAGTGGTAAAAATTACCTCTTTACGTGTTGATTCCCACGCTTTATCAAATGACATACCTGTGTTCATTTTTTCATTCATCAGCTCTAATCCAGCCAAAACCGCATGCCCTTCATTAAAATGATATATATCTACCGGAATATTAAGAGCTCTTAAGGCTCTAACGCCACCAATACC
>DPXH01000161.1 GCA_003527405.1 Candidatus Sediminicultor tertius
CCCCGGGCCTCTTGTTCTGTATCATTGGATAGGATTGGTTCTTCTAAGCGGTTAAAATGAATCCCGTCTTTGCTTACTGCATAACCCAGACAATTAATATAGTCTCCTTCTTTGCCATTGGGGGCAATATCGGTTGCTCGGTAGATCATATGTACCAAACCATTATCATATATGGCGGCACAGTTAAATATGGCTTCTGCCTCCCAGGGATGTTCTTTTTTAGGTAATAGGATGGGTTGGTCTGATAGTCTTTTTAGTTTTATCATTTAATTATCTTCCTTTTAAGGTAATTATTTAAATAGTCTTTAACCACATAATTTGATATGGCTCCAGAAGTATTTTTTCTATATTTATTTTTTCTTCAGAAATTATATCAAAATATTCTGATTTTTTTAAATCATACTGATTTTTTTAAAATAAATTTTCTGTATATTGTCTGTGACATTATGTAAGGCTATGATTTTTTTTAATAAGCACATACTACAAAACTTCTCCGACATATTTTCTAAGTAGAGTCTCTGATAATTAATTTTGGCTGAAAAATAACTCTTTGGGGCGTATAACTCTCAGAATCTTTTAAGTGTTGATCTAAAATTTTCATTGCCCCTTTTGCCATCTTTCTTACAGACTGGCTAATCGTGGTCAGGGCGGGGTAATAGTATTCTGATAGTGGAATGTTATCAATTCCGAGCACCGCAATATCCTGGGGTATCTTTAGTCCTTTTTCCTGAATGGCATGATAAACTCCTATTGCCCTCTGGTCACCGGAAACAAAAAGGGCATCAGGAATTTCTTCTTCTAAAATATTTTTCATCTTTTCATAAGCAGCTTTGGGGTTCATAATTCCATAATCAATATGTATTAATTCACTCTTAATATGATAATCATTGCAGGCTTGAATAAATCCTTTTGCCCTATCCTGAT
This sequence comes from Candidatus Sediminicultor tertius, assembly GCA_003527405.1. Taxonomy (GTDB): domain Bacteria; phylum Atribacterota; class Phoenicimicrobiia; order Phoenicimicrobiales; family Phoenicimicrobiaceae; genus Sediminicultor; species Sediminicultor tertius. Next base: position 925 of record DPXH01000161.1, read on the forward strand.
TTACTGTAAAATTTTTATCCCCCAGAAAAAATCGAATAGACTTATTCCCTCTTTCGATAAGATGTTTAGCTCCCAAATAACCTGCTTTAATATTATCAAGGTTAACAAAAGAGGTAGATTCATAGACATTATCCCTACCGACAATAACAAAAGGGATATCGCTTCCTATAAGATAATCAATCCGGCGATCAATTTCCCGAGTATCAAAGATTATAGCACCGTCTGCAAAGCCATTTTTCAACAAATAAAAACCATCATGTTTATCTTCTTCGACTTTATAAGCTGAAGACCTTGAAACTATTAATTTATACCCTAATCTATTGGCTTCGCTATCTAACAACCGGATAAAAACATTATGGAAATTCCCTATATAATTTGCCGCATTTTTTTCTACAAAGACTATTAAGATCCCGGTTGTTTTCTTTCTAAGCGACCTGGCAATTAGATTAACCTGGTACCCGGTTGATTTTATGATTTTTAATATTTTATCTCTTGTTTCTTTCTTTACTTTTTCTTCTTCATTTACAACTCTGGAAACCGTTCGTGGAGAAACTTTGGCGATTTTTGCAATATCTTTAATAGTATATTCTTTTATTTTAAATCACCTCCATAAATCATTATACAATACTTTTTAGTTTCTTTTCCAGGCTTTCAAGGGAAAGAAATTCACTTCCCAATCGAAAATTTTCTTCGACCATCTTTTTTCTGTAATCTTTATCTATAAGTAATTTTATACATTCTCCGGCAGCCCGCTTTATTATTCCTTCATTCACCTTTGCCAGACCGCATTCATCAAGCTCGTATTTGTCACCTAAGGAAATGACCTTAAATCCTTTTTCTTTGATATCTTCTTTATAAACATCATACTCAAATACCAACATCGGTCTTTTGGCAAACAAACCTTCTAAAAACTGATTTCCCCATCCTTCCTGAATACTCGGATAGGTTATTATATCTGCAAAAACATAGGTATCCCATAAGGAATATATCTTATTGTTATTTTTAACACACCTTGAATGTTCAACCAGATTATTGATAAACAGCAATTCTACATTGCTTTCTTTGGCTCTGGTTTTAAGCCTCTCCACATAATCATCTGCAGTCTCTATCATCCCCGCTAAAAGGAGTACGATCCTGCTATTCCCGTTAAAACTTTTTCCATTATATAATTTTGCTTCTTCAAGTATTTTTCTGTTCTCCTCTTTCTGCATCTCCCCAATCACATCTATAGCCAGTTCGATTGCTTTTCTATTAGTTACCCTGGTTGCCTGCAGCATAAGAATATCATTATCTTTAATGCCTAATTTTTCTCTAAAATCTTTATTATAATCATCAACATTCCACAGTTTCTCATCAAAATCAAATACATTAGGTATAACAACAGAATCCAGATTTCTCCTCGCTTTTAATTCTTTTTGAACAATACTGTTAATTACAACATGTGATATCAAATCATCTTTTGGGGGATAGTATTCCTCCAGAGCTTTACGAACAAAATTGCATGTTGGCTGAGAAAAATTATCCCTTTCCCAGTAAAAATCATGATGGTGTCCAATACATCTAATACCTAATTCTTTAATGACATTAGTAAACGCCATAGCAGTAGGTATACTTCTGCCGATGGATAAAATATTATTGGGAATAATCAAATTTATCTTATTTTTTATTAAGATTTTTTTCAAAGCTTCTTCAATTTTCAAAGCTTGCCTTCTTGTGGCTTTTATTAATTCATCCTCATCCTGATAATCTTCTAATTTTAAATAGGCATTTCTTTCAATTTTTAAGTCCTCTTTAAATCTATAATTCATTTCCGGTATAACATGACCATTTGATGTGCCTGTACTTCCGGCAATGAAGTATACTTTATGCCCCATATTTTCTAAAACTTTTTTCCATTTATCCATCTCCAGGGAAACTCCGTCAGTTTCGCCAACCCGATAATGACATAATGCTATATTCATGCTATCCTTCCTTTGTAAAATAATTTTATATCCCCTTATATCCCCTCGTGATTTTCATAATCAAAAAACAATATTTTTTCCTGCTTAAAATTAAAAAAATGTATCCCCGGATTTAATTTTTGTTTGACCCAAAATAACTAATTTTATTATTTTATCATTAATTTTGAAAATAATTACCTGGTGAGACCCTTGAGGCTCAACTAATAAACAATTTGCCGGCATAGTAGCGTCCTTTTCATAAACGATAACATTGAATATAGAACCATAATATACAATTTTTAAATGCCATCGTTGACATTTTTATATTAACTTAATACTAAATAAATTGCAAATTTTAAATCGTTTTGTCTGTGTTTGCAGACTAAATTTAATAGCAGTTAGTACAACTTAAGATTATTTAACCTTATCGCTCTCCTGGTATATCCTCATTTTTAAAGCTAACCTCAATTGAATTGCATCATCAAATTTTTTGGGGTCTAAACCGATTATATCTTTAACCCTTCTTAATCTATAAAGTAAAGTATTGCGATGTATATAGATAGCTTGAGCGGTTTTTGAAATACTTAAATTATTATCAAAAAAGGCCTTTAGAGTTTCTAATAATGTTTCGTTTATTTTCTTTTCTTTATTATTTTTTGTAGAATAAATGGTTTTTTCCATAAATTCTTGCTGGTTTTCTCCTTTTATCTCTGCTAACAGCTTTCCTACGCCTAGATTACCTACATAATAAATATCTCCCGCTCCTTCAAGCCTAGTCCCTATATCTAACGCTTGGGTAGCTTCTTTAAATGATTTATTTAAGCCCTGGATACCTTCATGATATTCTCCAATTCCGATGGTTACTTTAAACTTCATCTTTTGAGAAATAGTATTTTTTATTCTCTCTCCCATTCTAAACAATTTTTTTCTTAAAATTTCATCCGTATCTTTTAGATTAATAGTCTTTAAAACTACAAATCTATCCCCTCCTGTATAAGATACAATTTCCTGGGGAGTATTCATAAATATCCTTTGAACAGTTTTTAATACATCATTCTTTAATCTCTGTAAATAAATTTCTCCTTCTTTTAACCCTTTAAAAGTCTGTAAACTCTGTTTAGCGGTCTTCTCAAACTGATAAATATCTATAACCAAAGCTACCCGGGGAATTAAAATATCATATCCTACAATCTGACCCCGAGTTATAAACAAATCCGGATCATTTCCAATTCTTCCGGAAATTAAATCGTGAATAAAATTCCCCCGAGCTTGTTGTTCTAATTGTATTTCTTTTAATAAAAATTCCTGCTGCAACATCATCTCTACAGTCATCTTTATCACTTCTCCAAAAGGACTGACCTCATTTGGTTCACCGGTAATACCCACCACTCCTATAATTTTATTATTATGCTCTATAGGAAGATTAATTCCTGGCCTTGCTCCCACTAAATGATTTATATCTTTAGAATAAATTTCTAACTTTTCTCCTTTTTTAATTACCTGGGCTGCTCCTTCATGAAATTGATTTAAGCGGCTTTTATCTCCGGAACCAATAATCACTCCGTTCTCATCCATAATATTAATGTTTTTCCCTAAAATATTCATAGTCTTATCAACTATATCTTGGGCAAGTTT
>DPXH01000195.1:0-6549 GCA_003527405.1 Candidatus Sediminicultor tertius
AGTTTAAATTTTTAAATTCCAAAAAAGTAAATGGAGAAACAAAATCACCCGCATGTAAGACCAGTTCCACTTTTTCCCGGTTAAAAATTCCTACCGCTTTTTTTATCTTAGGTAAATTATCATGCGTGTCCGAGATTATTCCAATTTTCATTTTATTAATCCCTTTTCTTTGAGGAATTCTTCCGCTACCATTCTGGCAGGCTTGCCTTTTCCATCCACTTCGTAATTTAGATTAATCATAGTATCAGTATCGATTAATTGAGTAATAGGCAGAAGTATTTTTTCTATTTCAGGATATTTATCAAGAATATCTTTATTTACTACTATTGAAATATTGTAAATGGGGAAGAAATTTTTGTCATCTTCCAAAACCAATAAGTTAAATTTTCTAAGTTTGGCATCAGTCCCAAATACCATCGCTACATCAACCTGGTCTCTATCAATAGCATCATAAGTTAATCCGGTATCCATGGCCTTAACATTTTTTCTTAAAATATTCATACCATAAGCTTCAGCCATGGCAAAAATACCATCTTTTTCCCTCTCGTAAAAAGTGTGATTGACAGCAATGAGAACTTTTTGAGGGTCTTTATTCACATATTCGCTTAAACTGGAAATAGATGTTCCCATAGTATCTATCATGTCTTTTTTAATGGCTAATGCGTAGGTATTATTAAAACTGGTTCTTCCCAACCATACCATATTGTTCTGTTCCAAATCATCTTTCTTTACCATTTCGTAGAGTTTTACCGGGTCGTTAATTTTTTCAGGATATTTAAAGTATACAGCACTGGCAGTTCCGGTATAATCAGGCATAAGATCAATTTGACCGCTTATTAAACCTGCTCTGGTTATAGCTGCAGCTGTTCCAAATTTTTCTTCTACCTTAAAACCATTTTCTTGTAATAGCAGAGAAATTAGATTCCCCAGGACATACTGTTCGGTAAAATCCTTTGCTCCCACCACAATTTTTTTAGTTTCCGCTCCGCTGGCAGCCAAACTACCTAAAGCCAGACAAGAAACCAATACAATAATAACAATTATACATATGCGATTCTTCATAATAATTACCTCCTTAAGTTTTTTTTATTTGTAATCCCTTGGAGATTACTTTTTTTTCAATCATAGCCATAATAGTATCTACTACTATAGCCAGCAAAGAAACAGTCAGAGCACCGGATATAAGCATTTCTGGTTTCTGTAATTTAAGGCCAATGAAGATAAAATCTCCCAGGCCCCCTCCTCCGATTACAGCAGCAACCGTAGCAGATCCGATAATAATAGTAGCTGAACTTCTTATTCCTCCCATTATAACCGGAAGGGCTATAGGTATTTTTACCTTCCAAAGTAATTGATTTTGAGTTAATCCCATTCCTTTACCTGCCTCGATAATATTTGGGCGGACGCTGAGAATGCCGGAAGTAGTATTAAAGATAATAGGAACCAGACCATAGATAACCAGAGCAATAATAGCCGGTTTTATGCCTATGCCCACAAAAATAAATATCAAGGCGATAATGACCAGAGAGGGCACTGATTGGGCTGCTCCCATAAAAGAAAGGATTGCTCTTCCGATTTTTTTCTTGTCTTCCTGGGTGATAAAGATACTTATAGCCATCCCAATAACTATAGAAAAGGTTAGAGATGCTAAAAAGATAAAAATATGTATCTCTAAAGCAGACATAATTTTTCCAAAATTGTTAAAATAATAAGATACTATATTCATGTTATTATTGCTTTTCTTCCTTTTTTGAAAAGATTTATTTTTTATTAACTTCCTCAAAAATATCGCTTAATCTGATAAGTCCAACAAATTCTTTTTTTCGGTTTACTACGGGAAGCTGTTTTTCACCTGCCTCCAGCATTTTAGAAAGGGTTTCATTAAGATTGTTCTGCCTTTCAGCAATCCAGGGGTCAGGGTCGTAAATAAATTTTTGTTTTTTGGTTTTTGATGGCTTTTCAAATAAAAAACGCCCTGTTAGATGATTGCCTTCATCTAAAACAAAGGCAAGCCTAATATCCTTATCTTGTAATTTTTTCATTACATTTTCGGGGGGCTCGGTATTTGAAACAGTTACAAAACCATCTTTTATTATAAAGTCTTTTGTTTTTTCAAGGGAAAGTGCTTTAATGTTTCTATCTTGCCCTAAAAGATTTTCTACAAATTCATTTGCGGGGTCGCTAAGTATTTTAGAAACATTATCATATTGAATCAAATTGCCTTCATTGATAATGGCAATTTTGTCTCCCAATTTTATGGCTTCGTTGATATCGTGAGTTACGAAGACAACAGTTTTTTTAATTTCTTCCTGTATTTCTAAAAATGAATCTTGAAGTTTAAGTCTGTTTATGGGGTCAATTGCTCCGAATGGTTCATCCATAAGCAGTATTTCTGGTTCAGCTGCCAAAGCTCTTGCAAGTCCTACCCTCTGCCTTTCCCCTCCGGAAAGTTGAAGTGGAAACTTGTAAGCAAAACTTTGGTCTAGAGTTACTAATTCAAGAAGTTCTTCAACTCTCTGTTCAATCCTTTTTTGTTCCCATTTGAGCAGACGAGGAACAATAGCTATATTTTCAAAGACGGAAAGATGGGGAAAGAGTCCTATTTCCTGAATGACATATCCAATATTTCTTCTGAGTTCAACAGGGTCGACATCAGTGATTGGAATACCGTTTACGGTAATATTTCCCTTATCATATGGAGTTAATCTATTTATCATTCTTAGAGTTGTTGTCTTCCCACAGCCGGAAGGACCGATAAACATAGTTAGGGAACCCTTTTCAATATGAAGGCTAAGGTTGTTTACCGCTATTTTCTTCCCAAATGTTTTAGTTATATTAGTTAACTTTATCATTGATTATTTCTCCTGTTTAGCTTTTTACTTTAAGTCCTTTAGGGGTTATCCAATCTTCTACTTTCAACAAAAAAAAGTTTATTCCTATGCCCAATGCGGAAATAAGAATGGCTCCTAACAATACCATGGTTAAATTAGCCCGTCCAATACCGGCAAAAATAAAATATCCCAATCCACCTGCAGCAATAAGGGAGGCATAAGTCGCTACACTTACCCCCATAACAATAGCTATTCTTATGCCGGACATAATTACCGGAACAGAAAGAGGGATTTTTATTTTCCAGAGAATCTGCTTGTTAGACATTCCGATCCCCCTGGCTGCTTCAATCATTCCCGGTTTTACCTGATTCAAAGCAAGGTAAGTGTTGCGGGTAATAGGCAATAGAGAATAAATGGTAATTGCCGAAACGGCTGGAACGATTCCCAGGCCTAATTTAAAAGGAGCGAAGATGACTACCATAATACCAAAAAGCGCCAGGCTGGGGACAGTCATCATAATACTGGCTATATTAATAACATATTTAGCAATTTTAGGTCGGGAAGAAATATAGAATCCTAAAAATACGCTGACTATTACCGAAATAGGTATACTTATGGCGACTATTTTAATATGGTTAAAAATTTCTTGTATAATTTTAGTATGATAATATTCTAAAAAAAGTAAAATAGGAATGGCGAGTCTCCTTAGTAATAATTTAGATTAATTGATAAGAAACTTTTTGCTTTAACAATATTTTGGAAAGAAGTTTATTTAAAGATATTTATAAGCCGGTTTTTTCTTTTTTGGAATTAATATTTCTCTCAGCTCTTTTTGTCTAACCCTTAAGGTAATTTTTTGTTTTCATCATAAGAGCAATTCTTTCAACCGAAGATAAGAGCAAATGCTGTTCCCATTTTTGCAGCTTATCAAATTCTATTAAAAATTCTTTTTGTAGTAATGACGGTCCTTTATTAATAATATTTTTGCCATTTGAAGTAATTTTAATAAGAACTTGCCTTCGATCAAGGCTGTTTTTTGTTCTTAACACCAAGCCTTTAGCTTCAAGGCGGTCAATAACATCGGTAACTGTTGCCTGGCTTAAGCTGATTTTTCTGGCTATTTCTCCAATCGCCATTTGGTCAGTTTGAGAAAGTTCTTGCAAAATAATGAGTTGAGGGGAAGTTAACCCGAAATGCTTGTCCAGAGATTTGGAATAGATAGACATCGCCCGAGCAATTTGCCTTAAGGTTATTAATATTTTTTCACTTAAATCATTATTATTGTTATTATTAATATCCATTATTTTTCCTTATGAGTAATATACAATACTAATATATCGTATACTTAACAATAAATCAAGTTTATTATCATTCGTATTTGGTATCAGAGTTGCTAATAAATCTTTATTATATAAGGTATAAGGATTGTAGGTAATCGAGAAAATATAATTATTTATATAATAATATTATTTAGAGTCCTTAATAATTTTTAAAAATAGTATTAAAACTGCAGTATATTCCAAGCAAACAATGCAGATTAAAATTTAATTAATTAACAATAATTTCAGAAAAAGGCCGGAAAAGATAAAAAAAGAAGATTTTATAAGTTTTTTGTAGTATAATATATTGGTTTTAAAATAAAAACAAACCTCTATAATCTGGTAAAAAGGAAGTAAAATCAGAAATGCCAGAAAAGATTATCGGAATTTTAGGTGGAATGGGACCTGAGGCCACCATCGACTTATTTTATAAGATAATTAAATCTACTCCCGCAGAAAAAGACCAGGATCATTTAAGAATAATCATTGATAGCAATCCCAAGATACCGGACCGAACTGCAGCCATCTTGGGAAAAGGAGAAGACCCTCTAACAGCTTTACAGGAGACCGCAAAAAATTTAGAGAAAGCCGGAGCAGACCTCATAATTATCCCCTGCAACACAGCCCACCATTATATCTCTCAGATTCAGGAAAGTGTTAATATCCCAATATTAAATATGATTGAAGAAACTGCCAAAGAGACTCAAAAGAAAGTTCCCTCTATTAAAAAAATAGGGCTTTTAGCTTCTATAGGTACTTACAAAACGGAAATTTATCATCAACATTTTAAAAAATTTAATATTGAGGTTATCTCTCCTGAAGAGAAAGATAAAGAAGAAGTTATGAAAGTAATCTATGCGGTTAAGGCAGGAGATTTATCCGAGGAGGTTAAAAGAAATATTTTAAAAATCGCTCAAAAACTAATCGATAAAGGAGTAGAAGCAATAATTACCGGATGTACCGAGATACCTCTAATCCTAAAAGAAGGAGATGTCTCAGTTCCGATAATAGACCCGACTCAGGTTTTGGCTAAAGTAGCGATTCAGAAAGCGAGGTGATGATATAGAAGAGTAGAAAAACAAAATTGGTAAAATTTGTCTGATTCTTTTTAAATTTTCATTTTTAAAATGGAGGTAAACCAAATATGAAACTTTTTCAAAAAATTTTAATCGGTTTTGTTTTAGGAGCAATTTTAGGAGCAATATGGGGGCCTGGAATTGTATGGATAAAACCCGTAGGAACCATCTTTATTTCTTTATTAAAAATGCTCATCATCCCTCTAATCTTTTCTACTTTAGTAGTGGGGGTCGCCAGTATTGCTGAACCTAAAAAATTAGGGCGGGTAGCTGGTAAGACTATCGCATATTATTTAGTGACTACTGCTTTCGCCATAATTATTGGCTTATTATTGGGCAATATATTCCAACCCGGTGCTGGTATGAATTTAGTTTTGGAGGGTCCGGCTAAAGAGGCAGCAGGTGCTCCTTCTTTGATCGATACCATTGTAAATCTAATTCCCAAGAATCCCGTTGGAGCAATGGCAGAAGGGAAGGTTCTTCAGGTAATAGTCTTTGCTCTTTTCTTTGGTTATGCTATGACCAAAGCAGGAGAAAAGGGTAAAGCAGTTCTTAAATTTTTTGAAGGATTTGCTGAGACCATGTATAAACTTACCGGAACGGTAATGGGATTCGCCCCTTATGGTGTATTTGCTCTTATTGCCACTACTGTAGGTACTCACGGTCTGTCTGTTTTGGTGCCTTTTGCTAAATTGATTTTTGCGGTGTATCTGGGGGTAATAATCCATGCTGTAGTAATATATTCAGGAATGACTTCTATTATTGCTAAAATGAGCCCGGTAAAGTTTTTCAAAGGGTTTAGTGAGGCATCATTACTGGCTTTTAGTACCTGTAGTAGTTCAGCGACCCTTCCGGTTTCTATGCGGGTAGCCCAAGAGAATCTGGGAGTTTCGCCTACTATTTCCAGTTTTGTCCAGCCTCTGGGAGCAACCATCAATATGGACGGAACCGCCCTTTATCAGGGGGTTTGTGCTTTATTTGTAGCTCAAGCTTACGGAATCCCTTTAGGTTTTGGTGCACAGCTGACTATACTATTGACCGCTCTTCTGGCTTCCATCGGAACTGCTGGTGTACCGGGAGCCGGTCTGGTGATGTTAACTATGGTGCTTACTTCTGTAGGATTACCTTTGGAAGGGGTAGCTCTGATTGCCGGAATTGACCGGATATTAGATATGGCCCGAACCTCTCTTAATGTAACCGGAGATGCTGCCTGTGCCGTGGTAGTAGCCAAGACCGAAGGCGAATTAGCTGAGGTTAAAAAATAATGACCGGGGACAACCTTTTGTCCATTAAATTTAACCATTAAAAATGGTAGGGGCAGAC
>DPXH01000195.1:6856-8487 GCA_003527405.1 Candidatus Sediminicultor tertius
GGCAGACACAAGGTCTGCCCCTACAAATTATACATTATTATTTTCTTCTCGCGATACGCAATACGAATTAAATTTTAGACAACTACATCAAATTATGGTAAAATCTTTAATAAATATATTATAAGACTGTAATAAGATAAGGACTAAATAAGGGAGGAACATCGGTGGAGAAAGATATAGAATTTGTTAAAGAAATTGCCTCAAAAGAGAAAAACTTTCCACAATGGTATGTGGATGTAGTAAGAAAAGCAGAACTGGCTGACTATACTACCATAAAAGGTTGCATGGTAATCAGGTCTTACGGGTATGGCCTATGGGAGAATATGCAGGCAGGCCTAGACAGAAGGATTAAAGAGACCGGGCATAAGAATGCTTATTTTCCTTTGTTTATTCCCGAGAGTTTATTAAAGAAAGAAGCAGAACATGTAGAGGGTTTTGCTCCGGAGGTTGCCTGGGTTACTCATGGCGGAAGCCAGAAATTAGAAGAAAGGTTGGCTGTTCGCCCTACCTCAGAGGCAGTTATCTGCAGTCTTTACTCTAAGTGGGTTAGATCCTGGAGAGACCTCCCCATCCTTTTAAACCAATGGGTAAATATTGTACGTTGGGAGAAAGTGACCCGTCTTTTTTTAAGGACTACCGAATTTCTCTGGCAGGAAGGTCACACTGCCCACAAGTCCGAGCAAGAGGCAGAAGAAGAGACCTTAAAAATATTACATCAGGTTTATCGGGATTATATTGAAAAAGACCTGGCTATCCCGGTAATTGTGGGGCAGAAGACTGAAAAAGAAAAATTTGCCGGGGCTTTACACACTTATACCTTAGAAGCCCTTATGGCTGATGGTAAAATGCTGCAGGCCGGAACTTCGCATAATCTGGGACAAAATTTTGCCAAAGCCTTTAATATTAAGTTTTTAGACGAAGACCAGAAAGAGAAATATGTCTGGCAGACCTCCTGGGGGACGACTACCAGATTAGTCGGAGCATTGGTTATGGTGCACGGTGATGAACGAGGTTTAAAATTACCTCCCAAGGTTGCTCCTGTTCAGGTAATCATAGTGCCTATTATGTTCGATAAAACCAAGAAAGAAGTTTTAGAAAAAGCCGAGAGCATCCGCACTCTTTTAAAGAAAGATTTTCGGGTAGAGGTTGATGCCCGAGACGGGTACACCCCCGGCTGGAAATTCAACGAGTGGGAGATGAGAGGAGTTCCTTTAAGACTGGAGATTGGTCCTAAAGACATGGCACAAGGCCAGGCGATGCTGGTGAGAAGAGATACCGGAGAAAAGATGGCCGTAAAGGAAGAAAAATTGGCAGAGACGGTGAAAGAATTACTAGACAATATTCAAAAAAATCTTTTTACCCAAGCTAAGAAATTTTTAGAAGAAAATATTCGCGAGACCCCCGATTATAATAAATTCAAAAAAATTATCGAAAAACAGAGAGGATTAATTAAGACTTATTGGTGTGGAAGTAAAGATTGTGAAGATAAGATAAAAGAAGAGACCAAAGCAAGCATAAGATGCATTCCTTTTGAGCAAGAAGAAGCTTCGGGAAAATGTATTTATTGTGGGGAAGAATCTTCTACCATAGTGTACTTTGCCCGAGCTTATTAAAAAATTATAAAAATAAAG
>DPXH01000042.1:0-284 GCA_003527405.1 Candidatus Sediminicultor tertius
CCGTGCTCTCCGCAAATTCCTACCTCTAAGTTAGGATTGGTTTCCCTTCCCAACTCTGTACCCAGCTTAACCAATTTTCCCACTCCTTCGCGGTCTAAAACCTCAAAAGGATTTTCTTCCAAGATTTTATCACCAACATATTTTAATAAGAATTTTCCTTCAGCATCATCCCGGCTTATACCAAAAGTCGTCTGAGTTAAGTCATTAGTACCGAAAGAAAAGAATTCTGCATCTTCAGCTATCTTATCAGCAGTTAAAGCAGCCCGTGGTAACTCAATCATAGT
>DPXH01000042.1:670-6308 GCA_003527405.1 Candidatus Sediminicultor tertius
GCACTTTCACATATTGGTCTAAATTCATTTATATGACTTACCAGAGGAATCATTATTTCAGGCTTTACTTTTATACCTTTTTTAGTTAATTCTATGGCAGCCTCGATTATGGCTTCTATCTGCATCTCATATATTTCTGGGTACAATAAACCCAATCGGCATCCTCTAAGCCCTAACATGGGATTCATTTCGTGTAAAGATTGAATTATTTCTAATAACTTTTCCTTTTTAGCAAGTTCATCCGGATCTGCATTTTTCAGTTTTAGGGTATTTACCTCAATTAAAGTATCTTCCAGATTGGGTAAAAATTCATGTAGGGGTGGGTCGAGAAGTCTGATAATTACCGGCAATCCTTCCATAGCTTCTAAAATACCTAAAAAATCACCCTTCTGCACCGGTAATAATTTTTCTAAGGCCTTAGCTCTGCTTTCCTTATTATCGGCCATTATCATTTTTTGAACAATGGGTAACCGATCTTGTTCCATAAACATATGCTCTGTTCTGGTAAGTCCTATGCCTTCCGCTCCTAATTCTCTGGCCTTTTTGGCATCTTCCGGTGTATCGGCATTAGCATATACACCTAAACGCTTTATTTCATTAGCCCAGGATAACAGAGTTTCAAATTCCTTGCTCATTTTCGGTTCTATAGTAGGAACTTTTCCTAAAAATACTTCTCCGGTTCCACCATCTATAGTGATAAATTCATCTTTTTTTATCACTAAATCGTTAACAGAAATATTCTCTTTTTTTATATTAATATTTAAAACACTACAACCGGCTACGCAGGCCTTACCCATGCCTCTTGCCACTACTGCCGCATGACTGGTCATGCCTCCTCTGCTTGTAAGGACACCTTGAGCCTCTACCATACCATGGATATCATCGGGAGTGGTTTCTGTTCTTACCAATATTACACTTTCTCCTTTTTTCCCTAATTCCTCTGCTTCGTCAGCGGTAAAGACCACTTTTCCGTAGGCAGCACCGGGAGAAGCCGGTAATCCTTTGGCGATTACTTCCACTTTTGCCTGGGGATCTATTCTTCTATGTAAAAGTTGATTTAATTGATTCGGTTCTACCCTTAAAATTGCTTCTTCTTTGTTAATTATTCCTTCTTCTACCATATCAACAGCAATTTTAAGAGCAGCCTGGGCGGTTCTTTTCCCTGTTCTGGTCTGCAGTAAGTAAAGTTTTCCCTTTTCTATGGTAAATTCATAATCTTGAACATCTCTGTAATGCTTTTCTAAAATTGTAACTATCCTAATAAGCTCTTTATACACTCCCGGTAAATCGTTTTTGAGATTAGATAGAGGCAAAGGTGTTCTGATACCTGCAACTACATCTTCTCCCTGGGCATTCAGAAGATATTCTCCGTAATCTTCTTTTTCTCCGGTAGAAGGATTTCTGGTAAATCCGACCCCTGTTCCCGAGTCTTCCCCCATATTGCCGAAAACCATCTCTTGAACATTTACCGCTGTCCCCAAATCATCTGGAATTTTATTGATTCTACGATAAGTTACCGCTCTTTTAGTGTTCCAGGAATTAAACACAGCATCTATAGCTGTCTTCAATTGAGCTTTAGGTTCTTGAGGAAAATCTTTTCCGATCTCTTGTTTAACCAGTTTCTTGTATCTTTCTACTAATATTTTCAGACCTTCACAGTCAATTTCCGTATCCAATTTTACTTTAAGTTCTCTTTTAAGCTCTTCCAACAGATGTTCAAATTTATCATGTTCAATACCCAAAACCACATTTCCAAACATCTGCATAAAGCGTCTATAACTATCGTAAGCAAAACGCTCATTTTTTGTTTTTTCGATAATTCCCTGAATAGTTACATCATTTAATCCTAAATTTAGAACCGTATCCATCATGCCGGGCATGGAAATTGGTGCACCGGACCGAACCGAGACTAACAAAGGATTTTGGGAATCGCCAAATCCCTTTTTAGATACCTGTTCTAACTTCTTTAAATTTTCCTCTATCTGCTCCTCTAATCCTTGAGGATATCTTTTATCATTTTTATAATATTCAACACATACTTCCGTAGTTATTGTAAATCCCTGAGGAACGGGAATACCTATTCTGGTCATTTCTGCCAGACCTGCACCCTTTCCTCCTAAAACGGACTTCATATCCCCTTTTCCTTCATTAAAAAAATAAACATATTTCTTCATACTAATTTTTCCTCCGTGATAATTTTAATTATATTTGTGGCAATGTCTTCTATGGCCATGTTAGTTACATTAATTATCGGACATCCGATTTTTTTATAAATACTATCGGCATATTCTAATTCTTTAATTACTCTTTCTTTTTTATTATATACACCTTCATCGGGAAGTCCTAATGCTTTTAACCGTTCGCTTCTTATCTCAATTAATTTATCGGGGTCCATGGTTAGGCCAATCACTTTCTCCGGTGGTAAACTAAATATTCCGGCAGGCGGTTCGAATTCAAAATCTAATACTATATTGGCCACCTTTATCCCTTTATGGGCAAGATACATGCTGAGTGGTGTTTTGGAAGTTCGAGAAACCCCCAATATTACCAGATCGGCTTTGGATAACTCTAATTCTCCCTGACAGGCATCATACTTCACCGCGAATTCCATGGCTTCCATTCTTTTAAAATATTCTTTATCTATTTTTCTGATAATCCCCGGCTCTAATTTTGGGGTAATACCGCTTATCTTTTCGATGTTTTCCATAATTGGACCAAACATATCGAAGGAAACGACAGATTGCTTTTTTGATTCCTCTTTCAGAAATGATCTTAAATTTGGTTTTACAATAGTATAGACTATAAAACCTTTTTCTTTATTGATTTGACTTATTATCCCGGTAATATCTTTTTTAGATTCAATGTGGGCAAACAATTTCAAGTTAATATCACCAGAATCAAACTGACTAAGGGCGGCATGCACCACATTTTGAGCAGTTTCACCCGTAGAATCAGAAATTATATAGACAGTAGGTTTAAATTCGGCACTATCCATAATTACTCCCTCCCCTCTTTTATAGAAACAATTTTGGATAAATCGGCTACCTGATTAAACAATATTCCAATTTTCTTGATAAGTGCAACTCTATTCTTTCTGATGTCTTTATCTTTATCCATTACCAGTACCCGGTCAAAAAACTTGTCGACCGGTTCACATAAATCTCCTAATAACTCAAATACTTTCCTGTACTCTTTGTTAGAAATAAATTCCCTTGTTCGCGGATAAATACTTTCATATTTATGAAATAAGTTTAACTCTGCTTTTTCCTTTAATAGTGACCGGTTAATCTCGATTTCTTCATTATTTTTTGATAAATTTAATACCCTACTTGATGAGTTAAGTATTTTTCTAAAAATGGGCTGATTGTATAATTCCTCTATAGCTTTTATTCTATGTTTAATATCAACTAAATCTCCATCGCTGTCGACAGCTAAAACTGCGTCAATTACATCATAGCGAATTCCCTCTTCTAAAAAGATATTTTTTAATCTTTGTTTGAGAAAATTTAATATCTGGAATATAATCTCATTTTCATCAAGTTTTAATTCCACTGAAACGCTTTCTTTATATAAGGATAAAGATTTCTGAATAATGTCTTTTAAGGAAATTTCCAGATTATTTTTTAAAATTATGGCGATTTTCCCGCGAGATTGTCTTCTCAATCCGTAAGGGTCCTGTGAACCTGTTGGGGTTAAGCCCATTACGAAACAGCCAATAATAGTATCCACTTTGTCAGCAATCCCTAAAATCATACCACTTTTAGTTAAGGGTAACCTGTCCCCTGAAAAACGGGGGAGATAATGTTCGAAGATAGCTTCCGCTACCTCTCTTCTTTCACCGGATAAAACCGCATATTCCTTTCCCATTATTCCCTGTAATTCCGGAAATTCTTTCACTGTTTCGGTAACCAAATCTGCCTTGCACAAATGAGCAGCCCTTAAAAGATCTTCTTTCACTTTCTGCTCAACTTGCAAAACATCTGCAATGTAGTCACACAACAATTTTAATCTTTCTGTTTTATCAAAAAGGCTTCCCAAATTTTCCTGGAAAATAACATTTTTTAATTTATCCACTCTTTTATCTAAAGGAATCTTCTGGTCTTCCTGATAGAAAAATTTTGCATCTTCCAACCTGGCTCTGAGAACGTTTTCGTTTCCCTCTTTAATTTTAGAGGCATGCTTCTTGGTGTTATTAATAATTACAATAAACAGGGGAAGTAATTCATCTTTGTTTTTGAAAACAGGAAAATATTTTTGATGTTTTTCCATAACTACGATTAAGATATCTTTGGGTAATTCCAAATATTTTTTATCATATTTTCCTAAAATTGCATTGGGATATTCAACCAAATAAATTATTTCTTTTAATTGTTTTTCATTTATTATTTTTTTACCATTGACTTCCTTAATTATCTGTTTTATATCTGTTTTAACAATATTTTCTCTAATCTGGGGATCGATTACCACATAGCTTTTTTCTAATTTTTTGAAATATTCCCGGGTAGAAGATATTTTGATTTTTTGGGGCGCTAAAAGTCGGTGGCCATAAGTAATATTTCCGGAATCCAAGCCATTTAGATTAAACTTAATTATTTCGTTCCCATACAAGGAAAATATCCATCTTATAGGACGGATAAATCGTAATGACCTTTCCCTCCAGCGCATCGATTTCGGAAATTGCATGCTCTTTATTATTTTAGGAAATATCCGGGATAATATATCAACAGTTGGCTGGCCTATCATGGATTTGGAAGCAAAAATATATTTCCCTTTTTCGGTATCTTCAACGATTAAATCCTCAACATTCACCCCCTGGCTTTGGGCAAATTTTAGGGCAGGTTTTTGAGGCTGCGAATCTTTATTGTAAGCAATTGAATGGGCAGGTCCTTTAATCTTTTGGAAGACGTCTTCCTGTTTTTCCTTAATGTGAAAAATGAATAATATTAATCTTCGAGGAGTACCATAAACCTTTATTTTTTTATAATTTATTCTGGCTTCTTCTAAATATTTTTTGGCTAACTGATCTAAATCTTTTAAGGCATTTTCCATATACTGTGCCGGTATTTCTTCGGTTCCAATTTCTAATATTACATTCTTCATTAAATTTTATCCTCTGCTTGATCTTTTATTATTTAATTAAAGGAAAACCCAATTTTTCCCTCTGCTTTACGTATTCTTCCGCACATAATCGGGCAATATTTCTTACCCGGGAGATATATCCGGTTCTTTCTGACACACTAATTGCTCCCCGGGCATCTAATAAATTAAAAGTATGGGAACATTTTAATATATAGTCATATGCCGGTAAGGGCAGCTCTACTTTTATTAATCTTCTGGCTTCCTTTTCATATATATTGAAGAGGTTGAATAACATCGTTATGTCCGCTTCTTCAAAGTTATACCTGGATTGTTCAACTTCTGCTTGATAACGTACATCTCTATAGGCAATATTTTTACCCCATTTTAGATCAAAAATATTATCCACATCCTGAATAACCATGCCTAATCTCTCTAACCCATAGGTTATTTCCACCGGAATAATGTCTAAATCAAGCCCGCCGGCTTGCTGAAAATAAGTAAATTGGGTTATTTCTAACCCATCCAACCAAACTTCCCAGCCTAATCCCCAGGCACCCAG
>DPXH01000008.1:0-7684 GCA_003527405.1 Candidatus Sediminicultor tertius
ATAAATTATAAAGTACGAGGAGAAATTCAAATGGAATACAAAGATACCTTAAATTTACCGAAAACAAAATTTAAAATGAAAGCGAATTTAGCCCGGGAAGAGCCCAAATTATTAGAATTTTGGGAAGAACAGAAAATCTACAAGAAAGTACTGGAAAAAAAGAAAATCCTGGAAAAATACATCTTGCACGATGGGCCTCCCTATGCTAATGGGAATATCCATATAGGAACCGCCTATAATAAGATATTAAAAGATATAATCCCCAAATATAAATCGATGAAAGGGTATAATTCCCACTATGTTCCGGGATGGGATACCCACGGGTTACCTATTGAATTTCAGGTTACCAAAGATATGAAGGTTGATTTAAGCGAGGTAGACCCGGTTGAATTGAGGAAGAAATGTACCGAGTATGCCAAACATTATATCAATGTGCAAAGAGAAGAGTTTAAGCGGTTAGGGGTAATGGCAGAATGGGAAAACCCCTATCTAACCCTCAACCCTGCTTATGAGGCAGAACAGATAGAAATATTTAAAAAGATGTTTTCCAAAGGATATATCTATAAAGGATTAAAGCCGGTATACTGGTGTGCTAATTGTGAAACAGCTCTGGCAGCAGCGGAGATAGAATATCACGACAAAGAATCTTCCTCCATATACGTTAAATTTTTAATAAAAGATAGTCTGGCGGAAATACTCCCGGATAGTAAATCGGAAGAAAATTACGCGGTCATCTGGACTACTACCCCCTGGACTATTCCCGGCAACATGGCCGTTGCCTTAAATCCCGAGATTGAATATAGTTTAGTTAAAACAGAAAAAGGGAATCTCTTATTGGCTTCCGCCCTGATAGAAAAAGTAATGAAAGAAATTGAAATTGTTGATTACAAGGTTGTCGGAAAGGCAAAAGGTAAATTACTTGAGGGGTTAAAGTGTAAACATCCTATTTTTGACCGGGACTCGCTAATAATATTAGGAGACCATGTTTTATTGGATGAAGGGACCGGTTGTGTCCACACTGCTCCCGGACACGGACAGGAGGATTATGAGATAGGAGTAAAATATAAAATACCTATATTTACTACCCTTGATAGCCAGGGAAAATTCAACCAAGAAGGTGGAAAGTTTGAAGGATTAACCTATAAAGAAGGAAATGTAGCAGTAATAGAAGAATTGACCAAGAACGGAACTTTACTTAAGGTTGGTAAAATAATGCATTCTTATCCCCACTGCTGGCGCTGTAAAAAACCGGTAGTATTTCGGGCGACCGAGCAATGGTTTGTTAGCATCGAGGCTTTTCGTGATTTAGCCCTGAAAGAAATTGAAAAGGTGCAATTTGTTCCTGACTGGGGTAAGGAAAAAATATACGGTATGGTGGAGAATAGGACCGACTGGTGCATCTCCCGCCAGAGGGTATGGGGAGTACCCCTCCCGGTTTTCTACTGTAAAGGATGCGGAGAAATTATAGTAAACGAAGAAACCATAAATTCGGTTAAAAAGTTGTTCCTGGAAAAAGGTTCGGATTCCTGGTTTGCTCTGTCTGCCCGGGAAATTCTACCCAAAGATTATCAATGTCCCCACTGCCAGGGTAAAGATTTTGAGAAAGAAAAAGATATAATGGATGTATGGTTTGACTCCGGATGCAGTCATGCGGCAGTGCTCAAGACGAGAGAGGAACTCCACTGGCCGGCAGAATTGTACCTGGAAGGGACAGACCAGCATAGAGGTTGGTTTCAAACCTCACTGCTGACTTCGGTGGCTGCTTTTGAAGAAGCACCTTATAAAACTGTTCTGACTCATGGATTCATTGTCGATGCAGAAGGCAGGAAAATGTCCAAATCCATAGGCAATGTCATTGCCCCTCAGGAGATTATTGAAAAATACGGAGCAGATATATTAAGATTATGGGTAGCCTCTTCTGATTACCGCACAGATATCAGGATCTCTTCTGCGATATTAGATCAATTGGTGGAAATATACCGGAGGGTTAGAAATACCGCCAGGTTTATCCTGGGAAATTTATCCGACTTTAATCCCGATACTGATGTAGTTTCTTATGATAGACTTAACGAATTAGACAGATTAGCCTTGAGCAATTTTCAAAGTTTGGTAAAAAGGGTAAATGAGTGCTATGATAAATTTGAATTTCATTCTCTTTATCATGAAATTCATAACTTCTGTGCCGTCGATCTGAGTTCATTTTATCTGGATATAATTAAGGACAGATTGTACACCGCATTTGCCGATTCCGAAGAGCGCCGGGCAGCTCAAACCGTATTGTATCAGATAATAAATGATTTGGTTAAACTGATTGCCCCGGTATTAAGTTTTACCGCAGAGGAAATCTGGCAGTACTTAAGAGAAATTGTAAAAGGCGAAGAAAGCGTATTTCTTGCCCCCTGGCCGGAAGTTAATGAAAATTATAGGGATAGAAATTTAGAAAAAAAATGGGAGAATATCCTAAAGATCAGAAAAGATGTTTTAAAAGCCCTGGAGATAAAAAGAGGAGAAGGCTTTATCGGCAATTCTTTAGAAGCACAGGTAAATATTTATACCGAAGATAAAGAAGTTTATGATTATTTAATCTCCTTTAAAGAACCGTTAGAAACCATATTTATAGTTTCTAAAATCGATATAGTTCATGTAGAAGGAGAAAAAGACCTTTCTTCCGATGCCTATACGGGGGTTGAATTTCCGGATATTAAAGTGTTGATAACCAGAGCACCGGGCAAGAAGTGCGAAAGGTGCTGGTGTTACAGTGAGACAGTAGGAAGAGAGCGGAAATATCCGACGATCTGTGAAAAATGTGCTAAAGTAATGCACGAACATTTTGAGGAGTAAAAGAAATACCATGGGTTTTATATTTTTTGCCTTATTTATTATCTTGCTTGATCAGGCAAGTAAATTATACATTCAGTACAGCATGCATATAGGAGAGTCTATACCGGTAATTGAGGGGATATTTCATATTACTTATATAGAGAATCCCCGGACCTCCTTTGGTCTTTTTGAATATAATTCCTCGTTCTTTGCAATAGCGGCGATAATTTCCGTAATTTTGGTCATCTTAATCTACAAAAAAATAATTTTCAAAAAGGACTCTTTTATGTATATCCCTTTAACCCTTGTCCTGGGCGGTGCAGTAGGTAATCTTATTGATCGGGTAAGAGTTAATGGAATGGTAATAGATTTTATAGATTTTAGAATCTGGCCGATTTTTAATTTTGCCGATTCGGCAGTAGTGTGCGGAATGTTGGTATTGCTGATTCATCTTCTGTTCCATGCCCCGGGGAAAGAAAAGGAAGATGAGGGGGAAGAAGGAGAAAGGGGTAAATGGGAAGAAGAGGAAGAGAATATAAAGAATATTAAAAAATATAGAGAGGAAAAAAAGGAGTAAATTTTAATGTATAGAATTTTATTTACTGTTGGTTCATTTCCCATCTATTCTTACGGGGTGATGATTGCTTTAGCTTTTATTACGGCTATTCTTTTAGCGATGAAAGAAGCAAAAAGATACGGAGAAAACCCGGAAAGAGTTTTGGATATAAGTTTGTATGCTATTCTAGGTGCCCTGATAGGGGGGAGATTGGGATACATCTTGCAATATCTCGATTATTATTTAAAAAATCCTCTTAAAATATTATATTTCAGGCAGGGCGGATTAAGCTTCGTAGGAGGGTTTTTGGTAGCTTATTTCCTGTGCTGGCTGTATGTCAAAAGAACCAAGATCTCATTCTGGAAATATGCGGATATTGCCGCCCCTTCCATTGCTATCGGATTGGGGATCGGTAGGATAGGTTGTTTATTAAATGGCTGCTGCTTTGGTGTAGTAACAGAAAATTACGGCATTAAATTTCCTTCTTTGCACATGCCCCCGGTGTATTTACAGCAGTTAAAAGATGGATTGATTGCCTCCGGAAGTTCCTGTACTCTCCCGGTAATTCCTACCCAAATTTATACTTCTTTGTGCGGCTTTTTAATATTTTTTATTCTTCACTGGATGAAAAAATATAAAAAGTATGATGGATTTCTTATGTTGAACTTCTTTATATTATATTCAATTTCCCGGTTTACCATAGAGTTTTTCAGATTTTACGAAAATAATTACAAGATATTTAATCTGTTAACCATTACTCAGGCAATTTTACTGGGTGTTGTGCTGGTTTCCCTGGTGTTCATGAATATTTTAAAGAAAAAAGCATAATTAGTTAGTTGTTTAGCTGGTTACCTGGTTAGCTGGTTAAGAAAATAAGAGAAAGAAACCAGAAGTCATTAGTTTTCATGTTGTAGGGGTTCGATTTATCGAACCCGCAAAATGGAATTATCTAAATAATTCGGGGCGGATGAATCCGCCCCCTACAAAATTAAATTGTAAATTCTGAATGACAACACGGTACGCCGCGTTGCTACGATAACTAAAGACTAATTTAAAAACTTGTCAAAGGACAGTTCCCTGATAGATGATGGAAAAAGAAAAAAGTTTAATATTCACAGGTGAAGAGAAGATCAGAATCGACCTCTATTTGACCCAACAGGAAATATACCCCTCCAGATCCCAGATTAGGAACTTAATCGCTCAGGGCAAGGTAAAAGTAAATGGCAACCCGGTTAAACCAAGTTATATCTTGAAAAACGGAGATACGATAGATTTAAGCCTGCCCGAAAATATAGAATTAAAGATTAAGGCAGAAGACATTCCCCTGGATATAATCTACGAAGATGAACATCTGGTGGTGGTCAATAAACCGGCCGATATGATTGTTCATCCTGCAGGGAAAATTAACTCCGGCACCCTGGTGAATGCCCTGCTTTACCATTGCCGGGATTCCTTATCCGGGATAGGCGGAGTGATCAGGCCGGGCATCGTACACCGCCTGGATAAAAATACCTCCGGTCTGATGGTAGTGGCAAAAAATGATTTTGCCCACCTTGACCTGTCAAAGCAGATAAAAAAACATGAAGTAACTAAGAAATACCTCACCCTGGTCCACGGTAATCTGAAAGATGATTCCGGAATTATCGATGCACCGATCGGCCGGAGCCTGAAGAATAGGAAAAAGGTGGCAGTGACAGTAGAGGGAAAAAGCAGGGAAGCAATAACTCACTTCAAGGTGTTAAAAAGATTTTCCGGTTATACCCTGGTGGAAGCAACTCTTCGTACGGGCAGGACTCATCAGATAAGAGTGCATCTGGCTTTTATCGGCCATTCTATAGTCGGTGACCAGCTATACGGTCACAGAAGGCAGGGATTGAATATAAACAGGCAGGCCCTACATTCTCATATTTTAGGTTTTGTGCACCCCGTATCTAAAAAATATATGGAATTTTCTGCCCCTCTTCCCCAGGATATACAGGAACTAATTTATCGCCTGGAAGGGGAGGAAAAATAGAGCATTAAAATTATTTTTTAAGAAATCTTCTTCAAGTTCCTGATTTCCTCCGGATCAACTTTTATCCAAAGACCCTTTTCATGAGAATAGATAACCATTCCCGGCTTGGCGTTTTTAGGTTTTTTCACGTATTTTTTGAGAGTATAATCGACCAGTACTTTATTATCTTTTTTGGCTTTACTGAAATAGGCGGCTAAATTTGCGGCCTGAATTAAGGTACTAAGCGGAAGAGATTGTTTATCCCCTTTATTTTTAATGATAACATGAGACCCCTGGATGTTTTTTGCGTGAAGCCAGGTATCATTGCCGGAAGCCAGTTTAAAGGTTAAGAAATCATTTTGCAGGTTATTCTTCCCCACGTAGATTTCCCAGCCATCTTTAGAGATATATTTAACCGGCGCCAGCCTGTTCTTCTCTTTTTTGGACTTTTTATGGGGAAGAGGAGCAGCGATCTTCTTGCCCCATCCCAATCCGGTTAATTTATTATAAATTTTGAGCAGATGGGGGAGAGAATTGATTTCTTGTTCATATAATCTCTGAAGCTCGGTTAGCCGGGCAAGCTTCAGTTGATGGCTCTGTAATTGCTCGGAAATTATCTGGTAACTATCCTTTGTTTTCCGGTATTTTTTAAAATATAACCGGGCATTCTCTAAGGGGGTTAATTTATCGTTTAGCGGGATGGTTATATTTTCCTGCCGGGGAGAATAATAGTTGATGGCAGTAATTTCCCTATCTCCTCTTTTAATGCCGGCAAGATTTGCTTTTATCAATTCACCGTTTATCTTATATTGTTCGCAATTTTTAACTTCTTCCAATTTTTTCTGGTAATCGCTTATCTTATTATTTATTTTGTCCATATTTTTTCTGATTATCTGGTCTATTTTATTTTGCATAGACAGGATTTCCCGTTCCCTTTCCAGTTCGCTAAACAAGGATTCCAGGCACGAATTCGCGTCTTTAAAAGTTTTCCTATGATATTTGGGAAACTGCACTGAATCGATTATAGACCAGGTTTTTATCTTTTTAGACAGGGGATCTAAAAAGAGGGCTGGCTGAAAATTATGATTTTTGATATCTGTTACCATTCTATTAAAAGAAGTCCAGAGCATTTCCTCGTCTGACCCGGATACCTCGGATAGGTACTTTTCCGGGGATAAATTGGCCTGAAGTACCACCTCTTTTGCGCTCTGAGGGCTTAGGCCGGTAAAACTGTCCTGTATCAGCTCCCAGAGGGTTAAATCTTTATTCTCTGCGGATAGAGAATTGAAAATATTAAGGAAGGATTCGCGGTTAATATTCAGAGGGTCTATTTTGTTTTGCGAAGGAGGGGGGATATAGAGCTTACCGGGCATAATCTCCCGGTACCTGCTGATATTGGAATCTATCAATTTTATGGCAGTTTCTATAGTTTTGTCTCCTTTGAGAAGAATCATATTACCGTGTTTGCCCATAAATTCCACTACCAGTATTTTATTTGGTAATTTACCGAATTTTTGGTAGGGTTTGATAATAAAATGTAGAATACGGTCAAAATTGGGGTGTTCGATATCTAATAACTTACCTCCCTTTAGCTGATTTTGCAGAAGGGTCAAAAAAGGAGAGATGATGGTCTGCTGCCTGTTTTCTAATTCAGTAAAGTAAATTTCGGGAAGCGAGGGGTCAAGGGAAATATGGATATAAAAGGTGGTGGTTAAAAACTTAACAGATTTTATCTCAATAATGATTTTATATTTTTTGGTTTGAATCAGATTTACTATCTTTCCCTCTTTAAATTTATCCAGAAGCTCTTTTCTCATCGCTTCTAAAGTAATGCTATCCAGGGACATATTATTCTCCTTACTGATATATTAGGGTAAACTTTAGTGGTTAGTTAGATAAAGAAAAGAATATTTATTGTTTTTGTTTTTCTATCTTCTTTATTCTATGGTACTTTTCTTTATTTTTACTCGATACTCGATACTATATACTCGATACTTTCTTTTATTTTACTTTAATATAATCTATTATAGAGGTATAATCAAGAAAATTAAAAGCTAAAAACGCAAAACTCAAAACCAAAGCTCAAAGCTTAAAATTAAAGAAAAAAAATTTAAATTTTTAGTTTTAATGGTGTAGGGGCTTGATTCATCAAGCCCGCTAAAATAAATTACCAAAAAACCGGGTCGGATAAATCCGACCCCTACATCAAAAATGATACTTTATTGGGATAACTTTTGAATTTTGAATTATGGCTTTTCGTTTTTCGCTTTACCTTTTTAGTTCTAATAATGGGGCACAATTCATTGTGCCCCTAC